>JANPNJ010000227.1:0-13529 GCA_031427395.1 Burkholderiales bacterium | reverse complement strand
GCAGAGCAGCAGGAGCCAACCCACATCACCGTCGATAAGGGGCGGTTGGTCACACTCGGACAACTGGAACTTCAGCACCTCGCCTCGCTTGCTGAGGCTCTGCGCAAGATGATTGCAGTTGAAGTGGAATCCGAAACGTCGAAGCTTCTTGCAATTGCACGCAAACTTCCCCTTGAAGCAATCCGATCTCGAAGTACCGAATCGGTGCCCATCCCCGGAAAACCTGATACCTTCAAGGTTCGCAGCAAGTTCAATGATGGGCACAAAGATGGCTAACCCTACATTCGAGCGGGACTGCGCAAAAGCGCGCAGCCCCTCAATTCTACGTTCGGCACCCCGAACGCGTTTTGCACAGTTGCAGTAATATCTGGATTTGCACTCTTGAGGTCATGGAAATGGGAATTCAACTTGAGACGCTGGAAGCCGAGGCATTGAAGCTCACATCGGGCGAGCGCGCGGCGTTCGCACAGCTACTTCTCGCAAGTCTTGACGAAGACGCTGAAATAGATGACGCGTGGGCTGCCGAAGTAGAGCGCAGAATCGCGGAGGTTGAAAGTGGCGCGGTTCAGGTTGTCCCAATCGCCGCAGCTCTTGCGCAAGTTCGTGCTACGTTAAAGTGAAGCTCGTTATTGTTCCGCTTGCGCTCGCCGAGTTGCGTGATGCTGCGGAATTTTATTCGGAAAAGGCGAATTTTGAGCTCGGCCTCGAGTTCGTCGCTGAGTTCGAGCGGACGGCGGCACTTGTTTTTGAAAACCCGATGATCGGTGCAATTTTTCGTGGCACGCGTCGTCGCTTTCATCTCCGCCGATTTCCTTACAGCATCATCTATCAGGTTACAACTGAAGAACTTCGCGTCATTGCGGTGGCGCACCATCGGCGACTTCCAGGCTACTGGGCAAATCGCTAACTGCGACTGGATAACACGCTGAAGATTGCCGCCCAACATGGCATTCGAGAGGGATGCGCCAAATGCAGTGTCCCATTGAAAGGCGACGATAGCAGTCTCGGTCGAACTCCTTGCCACTTGCACTATGTACGCAGCTCCTCGCGGATTACCCTGCGCAGCGTGGATTCAATTTGTTCGCCGGCCATCGCCTGATGGAGCGCCTGGTTGATGAGCGTCTGGTAGCCGCGTCCGCCGGCGCGCGCCTTGAAAAAGGCAATGATTGAAGCATCCAGCATGATCGAGACGCGTTGCTTGCCTAGGTGGGCGTTAACTGCCGTTGAAAATTCTTCACGGGTAACGTCCTTCAGGCCAACCCGCAGGCGCGGTGGCTTAGAGATAGCGGGAGAGCGTGTCGATTTCATGGCGTTCCGCCTTTCGCATGGAGATTGGGCATCCGGTAATGTGTTGTTCCGCCACCATAGGCAGCAGAATTTTGTCCTGACTTGCGAGCTTCTAAAAAATCCCTTCATCCGGCGGAAGCCGGGATACAGAAGTCGCTCAGTAATTGAAATTACAAAATACAAAAGGACTGGATTCCGGCCTCCGCCGGAATGACGAAATTTTGTAGGTTGTTATAACCCACCATTTTTATGGTCACATTGACAAACACCAATACCAGCAACCATCTTCAGCTATTTATCCGTCAAATACCGCTCCAATCAACGACTTTTGCATTTTCCCCGTCTTTTTAAGCCATTTCCCCGGATTGCGCTGGCAAATACCTTGAAAAACGCGCTCCTGCCCCTATAATTAGCACTCGTCTCGCTTGAGTGCTAACGATTCTTGCCATCCGGCAAGCGCCTACTTGGCACCAATCCAGCGACGACAGAGCGGCATCCGGCTCGTTTTTCCCCGCCGAACCCGCCGACAGAATTGATGTACCCGTTTTAACCAACCACCAGGAGTGAGCTATGAAACTGCGTCCCCTTCACGATCGTGTGATCGTCAAGCGTCTCGAAGAAGAGAAAAAAACCGCGTCCGGTATCGTTATTCCGGACAGCGCCGCCGAAAAGCCTGACCAAGGCGAAGTCTTGGCTGTGGGCACCGGCAAAGTCGGCGACGACGGCAAAGTGCGGCCGATGGATGTGAAAGTCGGCGACCGTGTGTTGTTCGGCAAATATTCCGGCTCCACTGTGAAGGTTGACGGCGACGAGCTGCTGGTCATGCGCGAAGAAGACATCATGGCTGTTGTGGCCAAGTAGTCCGCCCGCAATCGACCCCAACCTATACACATTCCACATTCAGCAAACCGAAACAGGAGTAATTCATCATGGCAGCCAAAGAAGTCAAATTCGGCGAATCCGCCCGTTCCAGGATGGTCAACGGCGTGAACGTTCTCGCCAATGCCGTCAAAGTCACACTCGGCCCCAAGGGTCGCAATGTCGTGCTCGAGCGTTCGTTCGGTGCGCCGACCATCACCAAGGACGGTGTCTCGGTCGCAAAAGAAATCGAACTGAAGGACAGGTTTGAAAACATGGGCGCGCAAATGGTCAAGGAAGTCGCTTCCAAGACCTCCGACGTTGCCGGTGACGGCACCACCACCGCGACGGTGCTGGCACAGGCCATTGTGGTCGAAGGCATGAAGTATGTGGCCGCCGGCATGAACCCAATGGACTTGAAGCGCGGCATCGACAAAGCGGTCACCGCCATCGTCGCCGAACTCAAAAAAATCTCCAAGCCCACCACCACCAACAAGGAAATCGCGCAGGTTGGTTCGATTTCAGCAAACTCCGATCCTGACATCGGCCAGAAAATCGCAGAAGCGATGGAAAAAGTCGGCAAAGAAGGCGTCATCACGGTTGAAGACGGCAAGAGCCTGGAAATGGAACTCGAAGTCGTCGAAGGCATGCAGTTTGACCGCGGCTATTTGTCACCGTACTTCATCAACAACGCCGACAAGCAAGTTGCGTTGCTGGAAGACCCGTACATCCTGTTGCACGACAAAAAAATCTCGAACATCCGTGATTTGCTGCCGCTGCTGGAGCAGGTTGCCAAGGCCGGTCGTCCGCTGCTCATCATCGCCGAGGATGTCGATGGCGAAGCATTGGCCACATTGGTTGTCAACAACATCCGTGGCATCCTGAAAACCACCGCTGTCAAGGCGCCGGGTTTTGGTGACCGCCGCAAAGCCATGCTGGAAGACATCGCCATCCTCACCGACGGCACCGTCATCGCCGAAGAGCTGGGCCTGAAGCTTGAGAACGTCACCCTGAAGGATCTGGGTCGCGCGAAAAAGATCGAAGTGGGCAAGGAAAACACCACCATCATCGACGGCGCAGGCAAGGAAGACGACATCAAGGCGCGCGTGGCCACGGTGCGCAAGCAGATTGACGACGCCACCTCCGACTACGACAAGGAAAAATTGCAGGAGCGCGTAGCCAAATTGGCCGGCGGTGTTGCTGTCATTCGTGTCGGAGCCGCGACCGAAGTTGAGATGAAAGAAAAGAAAGCCCGTGTTGAAGACGCGTTGCACGCCACCCGTGCCGCCGTTGAGGAAGGTATTGTTGCCGGTGGCGGTGTGGCATTTTTGCGCGCCCGCACCAACGCCGGCAAGATCAAGGGCGCCAATGCCGAAGAGGAAGCCGGCATCAAGATCATCCTGCGCGCGCTGGAAGAGCCATTGCGCATGATTGCCTACAACGCCGGCGATGAGCCAAGCGTGGTCGTCAATAAAGTCGCGGAAGGCAAGGGCAACTTTGGCTACAACGCGGCCACCGGCGAGTATGGTGATCTGGTTGAGCTGGGTGTGCTTGACCCAACCAAAGTGACCCGCTTTGCCCTGCAAAACGCCGCCTCGATTGCCTCGTTGATGCTGACGACGGACGCGATGGTGGCAGAATCGCCGAAGGATGAATCCGCCGGTGGTGGCATGGGCGGCGGCATGGGCGGCATGGGCGGCATGGGTGGGATGGATATGTAAAACTGGTTCGGTCGAAAGTGAAACCCTACCCCCGATTTAAGCGTTCGGGGGCAGGCTTTTCGACCGGCTTGGTCAGTCAACATCACTGGCCGCAGTTACCAAAATGCGCAGATGATGTTGGGTGGCAAAACCATTGCTGTCGCACTAAACAAAAGCCCTGCAACTGCGGGGCTTTTTTATTGTGCAAAAAAATTGTCGGTCACGGCAAACTCACCATCAGATTATTGCCGTCCTTGTGCGTTTTCAGCAGTCCGCGCTTGGCGGCTTCTTCCAAAATTTTGTTGAATCCGCCTTTGAAGCCAAACGCGGTTTCCAGAAAATCCGGGCGGCGGCGTTTCAGCGCCTGCTTGACTTGTGAGGCGTGGAAATCATCGAGGTCTTTTTCACTCATCAATGCTTCCACGGTTTCGATCACCAGATCAATCGCCTCGGTGCGTTTGGCCTCAATAAGTGAATCCGGGCTGGCGGCGGGAGGTGCTGGTTTGCTGGTTTTTGTTGAGGCTGGTTTTTGCGCGGTCTCGCCGGCTTTTTTCGTTTGCGCCTTTTTGCGGGCTTCGTCGGCCTTCACCAGATCATCATAAAAAATAAATTCATCGCAATTGCTTTTGAGCAAATCCGACGTGGCCGCGCGCACGCCCACACCGATCACGGTTTTGTTGTTCTCGCGCAGCTTGCTCACCAGGGGTGAAAAATCCGAGTCGCCGCTGATGATGACAAAGGCATCGACATGCCCCTTGGTGTAGCAAAGGTCGAGCGCATCGACCACCATGCGGATGTCGGCCGAATTTTTGCCGGATTGGCTGACATGCGGCACCTCGATCAATTCAAAGGCGGCCTCATGCATGCTGCGTTTGAAGTCCTTGTAGTTTTGCCAGTCGCAGTAGGCCTTCTTGACCACAATATCGCCCTTGACCAGCAGGCGCTCCAGCACTTTGCGAATATCAAACTCGGGGGAATTGGTGTTGCGCGCCCCCAGCACCATGTTTTCAAAATCGCAAAACAACGCCATGTTTTGAATCTCGCCGCGTGATGCATTGGCCATGTCGGCTCCCGCTTTTTGGTTATTGCCTGAAGCAGGAGCTTACTCTGCTATCCCTCCTTTGACAAAATCTCCATGCTGACAATGCGGTTATTTTTTTGCCGGTGCGGAATGCCGTTGCTCGTGATCGAGCAGCCATTGCTTGCGTGCCAGGCCGCCGCCGTAGCCGGTGAGCGAGCCATCGGAGCCGATCACGCGATGGCAGGGGATGACGATGGCGCGGTAATTGTCGCCGTTGGCGCGCGCCACCGCGCGCACGGCGGTCGGCTGACCAAGTGCTTTGGCAATGGCGGCGTAGGAACGGGTTTGCCCCGGTGGTATCGCCAGCAATTGCGCCCAGACCGCACGCTGAAAATCGGTGCCGCGCACGGCCAGTGTGAGCGTGAATTGTTGGCGCTGGCCCCGGTAATATTCGGCAATTTCGCGCGCGGCATGGTCGAGGTGCGGATGCGCGCCCGGCAGCACCACACATTTTGTCCGCGCGCGCAGCCGGGTGATCTCACGCTCCAGGCCACGGCGATTGACAAAATCGAGCACCTGGATGCCGTCATCATTGGCGATGGCCAGCATCGGGCCGAGCGGGGTTTCCAGCCAGCGCGAAACCATGACATTGACCGCACGGGCGTTGGAGGGTCGTTCGCCAAACAATTTGGCAAACGCCTCGCGGTAACCACTGGGGGAATCAAATCCCGCATCGAGTTGTTGATCGAGCACGCTGCCTCCTTTGGTGTTTTTTGCGTATTTGGCATTGCGTACCTGTGCCAGCGCCGCACCCATGCGCCGCGCCCGCGCGTAGGCCTGGAACGTCATGCCGAAATATCTCTGAAACTGGCGGCGCGCGGTGGAGGGGTCAATGCCCATGCCCGGCAACTCCCCCTCCCGAATGCGCGATGCGGGATCATCCTCGATCAGCCTGACAAGTTTTGCCACCAGCGCGGGCTTGTCACCCTGATCCATGGGCCGGCAACGCAGGCAGGCGCGGAAACCGGCGTACATGGCATCGTCGGCAGCGGCAAAAAATTCGACATTTTCACGCTTGGGTTTGCGCGCCGGGCAGGTTGGGCGGCAAAAGATCCGCGTCGATGTGACACCAGTGAAAAACACACCGTCGAAGGTGGCGTCGCGCGCCGCAAATGCGCGCCACATGGCGTCAACGGAGGGCAGGGTGCGGGGCAGTGGGGCATTCATGGCGGACATCATAGCCAACCCGCAAACAAATTGCCGCCGAATTTCAGGCAATGAATTTTTGCAATTGGCCTGGCCGTCACGCCATCCAAAAACCGGGAAATATGCTGTAATTGCCCTGCCGCACATTCCACTTTTCACCTGCCCACTCACCAAGGACACCCATGAGAACACCAACCGCACTGTTGACCGCCGTACTCCTCGCCTGTTCCGTTTCGGCATTTGCGCAAAAAGCCGATGCCCCGAAAGCCGCGCCCGCCGCCGCTCCTGCGGCGGCCAAACCAGCTCCTGCGGCAGCGGCCGAACCCATCGACATCAATTCCGCCGACGCAAAAACCCTGATGACCCTGAAAGGTGTGGGTGATGCCACCGCCGAAAAAATCATCAAAGGACGCCCGTATGGCGGCAAGGATGATCTGGTCAAAAAGAAAATCATCACTGAAAAGGTCTATGGCGACATAAAGGAGCAAATCATCGCCAAAAAAGCGGCCGCGAAAGAAGCGCCGAAAAAAGACGAGAAGAAAAAATAGCCGTCAGACCGGGCAGTCACAAAACGGGCAGCCAGGCTGCCCGTTTTTTTGCCCGCCACCTTCCCCCTCCACCATTTTTACACTTGGTATCCGGGCGGTTTCCCGCTATAATTCTCGGCTTCGCATTTGTTATATTGGCCTGGTAGCTCAGTGGGGTGAATCAGGGGTTTCGTGAAGCACCGCTTCACGCCTGATGAACCGGCAAGCCATGCAGGGCTTGCCGTGGAAGAGCGGAGGCCAGCGATGCTGGCATGACAGATTTTGCAGTTGATTAAATAAATTGGCCTGGTAGCTCAGTCGGTAGAGCAGAGGACTGAAAATCCTTGTGTCGGTGGTTCGATTCCGCCCCAGGCCACCAATCCCAAAAAAAGCAACCGTCCCCGGTTGCTTTTTTTTCGCCCGTGTAACATGTTTGCCTGACACGAACCCGGCGGCCGGACACTCCATGCGCACCCGAAAAAAACTGCTGTTGATCCACCGCTGGTCGGGCATCACGCTCGCGGTGTTGCTCATCATCGCCGGTCTCAGCGGCTCGCTGCTCGCCTTTCACCACGAAATCGATGCGTGGATCAATCCTGCCCTGCATCACACCACGCCCAGCCCCCAGCGCGCGGCGCTGGATGGCATTGCAAAAGCGATTGAAATAAAGCACCCGCAACTGCTGGTCGGCTATTTTCTGTTTGCCGAAAACCCAGCGACCTCCCTTCACATCCTCATGAACACCCGCGAGGCCGCTGTCGCCGGCCGCATGGATCGGGATGCCCCGCGCCCGACGGAAATTTATGCCAATGCCTACACAGGCCAACTGCTGGGCGCGCGCAATTGGGGGGAAATCGGCACGAGCCGCGCGCACCTCATGCCGATGGTCTATCGCCTGCACATGAGCCTGTTTCTCGACAAGGCCGGCCAGTGGATCACCGGCACCGTCGCCGCCATCTGGATCGTGGGTATGTTGATCGGCATGGTGTTGGCGGTGCCACGGCTGCATTTGCTGAAAAAGGCCATCACGGTGAAGTGGCAGGCAAGCCTTGCGCGCATCGTGTTCGATTTGCATCGCACCATCGGCTTGTTGTCGGCTGTGATTTTGATGGTGATTGCCTTCACCGGCCTGTACATGAATCTGCCGGATGTCATTGAGCCTGCGTTGAAGGCGGTGGCACCCTTCACCGAGCGCCCGGCGTCGGTGCGCCCGGTGGGCGCGTCGCTTGATTCAGTATGGAAAATCGGTTGGGACGAGGCGATTGCGCGCGCCCGCGTCGTGCAGCCCGAATATCCGCTTGCCGGCATCGGCAAAATAGAAGCGCGCGGCTATTATCAAGTGCGGTTCCTGCCGCCGGGTGACATCATGGACAGCGGCACCATCCGTGTTTTTGTGGATGGCCGCAATGGCGCGCTGCTGGGTGAATTCAACCACCGCAGCGGCACCATCGGCGACAAGATAAAAATCTGGCAGTTTCCGCTGCACAGCGGCCAGGGTTTTGGTTTGCCTGGCCGCATTCTGGTTTGTGTCATCGGGCTGATTCCGCCGCTGCTTGCCGCAACCGGAGTCTGGCTGTGGTGGCGGCGGCGGCAACTGTGGCAACTGCGCCAGGGATACGTTGTGGCGCAGCGGCCTGCCAGCCGCTGACCACGCCCAATGTTCCGGATTTATCTCCCCGAGTACTGCTCTGCGTATTGCTTTCTGCCTTCCGCAATGGACGCCAGGCTGGGCTTCGGTGCGTTGTGCTCAAGCTGGTCGGCGTGCACCAGTTTTCCGTTGCGAAACACATACGCGTGTTGCACCAGCTCCCAGCCGATGTCACCGCCCACATGGCGCCAGTTGCCGACAGCGGTGGCGGCCGCGGCAATCTGCTCGGCTTCAACCTGCGCGCGGGTTTTGCTGCCTGGCACGCTGTGGGTGATGACGCCAGCCTCGTTGTTGGCCGGGTGGAATGTTTGATTGGCAACAGCCGCGCCGACGAACATCGACACAACGGCGGCGGCGGCGGTGAGGGAAACAGTCTTCTTGAACATGGCAAACTCCTGATGGTTGTGATGATTGATTCGCCAAACCCCTGCTTGGCATCTTCGCGGCATGTGATGCCGCGATGAAAAGAAGTTTGAACCTGGGGCGGGGACAACATGCTGGCCGCAGGATTACAATTCTGTTATTGTTTTTGCACGCGGCTGTCGTGTTTGCGAAACAATTTTCCCCGTGCCAAAACCCCCATATTTGCCATAAATGAAAATACTCATTGTTGAAGACGAAAAACGCGCGGCCGAATATCTGCGCCAGGGGCTGGCGGAAAACGGTTTTGCGGTCGAGACCGCGTTGAACGGCACCGACGGCCTGCACCTGGCGATAACCGGCGACCATGACCTGGTCATTCTCGACATCATGCTGCCGGGAATTGACGGCTTCGCGGTGTTGTCGGCGCTGCGCACCGCAAAACAAATTCCGGTGTTGATGCTGACCGCGCGCGGGCAAACCGGCGACAAGGTAAAAGGATTCGATCTGGGCGCGGACGACTATCTGGTCAAGCCCTTCCAGTTCCCGGAATTGTTGGCGCGGGTGCGGGCACTGCTCAAGCGCGGGCACTGTGCCCCGGTGGACAGCGTGTTGCGGGTCGCCGACCTCGAAATTGACCCGGTCAAACACAGCGCCTTGCGCGGCGGACGGCAAATTGAACTGTCCGCCAAGGAATTTGCCCTGCTTTCCCTGTTGGCGCGGCGCACCGGTGAGGTGTTGTCACGCACTGAAATTGCCTCGCAGGTGTGGGACATCAATTTTGATTCCGACACCAACGTGGTGGAAGTGGCCATCCGCCGCCTGCGCGTGAAAGTTGACAAACCCTTTGAGGTGAAACTGATCCACACCATGCGCGGGGTCGGCTATGTGCTTGATGCCAAAGCCAGGTAGCGGCCCGTGCTGAACACCATCGGCAGGCGGCTTTCCCTTGCCACCCGCGTGGCGCTGGTGAGCGGCTCCATTGGTGTGGTTTTGGTCACGCTGGCGGCGGTGATCGGTTATGTTGCGCTCATGCAGCAGTTGGACAGCCGGGCGCTGCACAGCCTTCAGGGCAAGCGTCAACTGATTCGCCATGTGCTCGCCGAAATCGGCGCCGCCGACAAAGTGCCGGAACATGCGGCCCGGTTTGCCGAATTGTTGATTGGCCACGATGAGTTGCACCTGGCCATTGTTGGCAAGGACAAGGTGCTGGCGGACTTTTCGCCGCTGGCGCGGGAGTCGGTTGCCTGCTGCGGCAACATTGCCAACCGGGATGGCGTGGCCAACTGGCGCAGCCGGGAGAATGACCGCTACACGTCGCTGACGGACAACCTGGCGCTGGCCAATGGAGACACACTGCGGGTTATCCTCTCGCAGCAGCGCGCCGACGATACCCGCTTGCTGCAGGAATACATGCAGGCGGCGCTGATTGGCTTGTCGCTGTTGGTTGTGCTGGTGTTGGCCGGCGCATGGCTGGTGACCCGCACGGTGCTGGCACCCTTGGCGGAATTCAAAAAACTGGCGCGCGCAAGCAGTTCGGTGTCCCTTGCCAGGAGGCTGATGCCGGAGGCGTTGCCGCTGGAATTGCGCGGCCTGGCCAACGACTTCAATGCCATGCTGACACGCATCGACATTGGCGTCACCCAATTGATCCAGTTCTCCGGCGATCTGGCACACGAAATGCGCACGCCTGTCGGCATTTTGCTCGGCCGCACACAAATGATGCTTTCGCGCCCCCGCTCGAATGACGAGCTGCTGGCGGCGCTGGAAGCCAATGTTGAGGAACTGGAACGGCTGACCCGTCTGATCGACGACATGCTGTTTCTGGCGCGTGCCGAAAATGAAACCGAGCAGTTGTCCATCGAGCCGCTGTCGGTCAGGCAACAGGCGCAAACGGTCGCGGACTTCATTGATGTGATCGCCGCCGAGCGCGGCATCCGCATCGAAATTGACGGCGATGCCAGCGTTTATGCCAACAAGATTCTGCTGCAGCGCGCCATCACCAATCTGCTGACCAATGCCATACGCCACGCCACCGAAAATTCAGTGGTGCGAGTGCTGGCGGGTGGCAACGCGGATGAGGGTGAGGTTGAGGTGGCGGTGGAAAATACCGGCGCTGCCATTGCCGCGGAGGATTTGGCGCGGGTGTTTGATCGCTTTTACCGCGTTGACAAGGGGCGTGCGCGGCAGGCGGGCGGGGCCGGATTGGGGCTGTCCATTGTCACCACCATCATGCGGCTGCACGGTGGGCGCGTCACGGCAAAGAGCGGGGCACCGGACGAAAATCCGGGCACAATCCGCTTTACACTCGTTTTCCCAGATAAAATTGCCAAAGTCCAGTAAAGGCGCGCGTTTACGGGCATTTTTGCTCCAAACAGCTTGCCAATAGGCGATTTTTGCATTTCTTTATAAGGCATATACCAGTGCCGGTTTGTTATAATTTGGCGCAGCTTTTATCACCCACCTCCCTCTCCCGCCCTCCACATTCAGGAACCATCATGTCAAAAATCAAAGTCAAAAACCCGGTCGTTGAAATGGATGGCGATGAAATGACACGCATCATCTGGCAGATGATCCGCGAAAAAATGATCCTGCCGTACCTGGACATTGACCTCAAATATTTCGATTTGGGCATGGAACACCGCGACGCCACCGACGACAAGGTCACGGTTGAGTCGGCCATGGCCACCCTGCAGCATGGTGTGGCGGTGAAGTGCGCCACCATCACCCCGGACGAGGCGCGGGTCAAGGAATTCAATCTCAAGCAAATGTGGAAGTCGCCCAACGGCACCATCCGCAACATCCTCGACGGCACCATTTTCCGCGAGCCGATCATTTGCAAAAATGTGCCGCGGCTGGTGTCGCACTGGGACAAGCCGGTGGTGGTGGCGCGCCACGGCTTTGGCGACCAATACCGCGCCACCGATTTCCAGTTCCCCGGCGCGGGCACGTTGACCGTCAAATTCACGCCGAATGATGGCTCGGCACCGATTGAAAAAGAAGTGTTCAAGGCACCGGGCGCCGGCATTTCGCTGTCGATGTACAACCTCGACGAATCCATCGCCGGTTTTGCGCGCGCCTGTTTCAACTACGGCCTGCAGCGCAATTACGCGGTCTATCTCTCCACCAAGAACACCATCCTGAAAATCTACGACGGTCGTTTCAAAAACCTTTTCCAGGAAATTTTTGACGCCGAGTTCAAGGCCAAATTTGACGCGGCCGGCATCACCTACGAACACCGCCTGATCGACGACATGGTTGCATCCAATCTCAAATGGTCGGGCGGGTATTTGTGGGCGTGCAAAAACTACGACGGCGATGTGCAATCCGACACGGTCGCGCAGGGTTATGGCTCACTGGGTTTGATGACTTCAGTCTTGATGTCCCCCGACGGCAAAACGGTCGAGTCCGAGGCCGCACACGGCACGGTGACGCGCCATTACCGCATGCACCAGCAGGGCAAGCCCACCTCAACCAATCCGATTGCATCCATCTACGCCTGGACACGCGGCCTGCAGGCGCGCGGACGCATGGACAACACCCCGGACGTGGTCAACTTCGCGCTGACGCTGGAAAAAGCCTGCGTGGATGTGGTCGAAAGTGGGCGCATGACCAAAGACCTGGCGATTTTGATCCGCCCGGATCACCCGTATCTCACCACCGAGGAATACATGGACGCGGTGGACAAGGAATTAAAACAACGCATGGCATAGCAATAGTTTGACCAAGCTGATTTGATTTTCAACCACCAATTTCAACAAGGAACAGCCATGAAAAAATACCTTATTGCCACCATCGCCTCTTCACTCATTGCCGGCACCGCCATGGCCGCGACCGTCGGCAGCCCCGCGCCCGACTTCACCCTGGCCGATGTCAACGGCAAAGCCGTCAAGCTTGCCGACTTCAAGGGCAAACACGTGGTGCTGGAGTGGCACAACCCGGCCTGCCCGTTTGTGGTGAAGCATTACGACTCCAACAACATGCAGTTGCTGCAAAACAAATACGACACCAAGGACACGGTTTGGCTGACCATCAATTCGACCAATCCTTCGCACAAGGAATACCTGCCCAACGAAAAACTGAAAGCCTACGTTGCCGACAAAAAGGCCGCGCCGGACAACTACATGACCGACGCCGACGGCAAAGTCGGGCAGGCCTACGCGGCCAAAACCACACCGCACATGTATGTGATCAATCCGGCCGGCATGTTGGTTTATGCGGGTGCCATCGATGACAAGCGCGGCACCAGCAAGGACGAAATCCTGACCGCGAAAAATTTCGTGGTCGCTGCGCTCGATGAATCAAAAGCGGGCAAGGCCGTCAGCGCCGCCACCAGCACACCTTACGGTTGCAGCATCAAATACAAATAAACCACGGTTTGATCCGCGCACTGCGCGGTCTGAAAAAAACAAACCCGCCGATTGGCGGGTTTGTTTTTTTCCGGGACATGTACGTGATGCCGACATTCAATTGACGCGCATGTCCTCCTTGAGGATGGTGATGGAGCGCCGGTGGATTTCAATGAATCCGTCATCCTGCAGGTCATGCAACGTGCGGTTCACCATTTCACGCGACGCGCCAATCATGTTGGCCAGGTCTTTTTGGGTGAATTGTTCGCCGACCACACGGCGGCCGTTGGACATGATGGCCAGCTCAAGCAGGGTGCGCGCCACGCGTGATGAAATATCCAGCAGCGCCAGATTGCCGATCTTGCGGTTGGCGGCACGCAGCCGGCCGGCCATGGTCACCATCACCCTTTGGGCAATTTCCGGAGAGGCGATGATCGCCTTCTCGAATGCCCGGTATGACAGCTCCTGGAAATGGCAACGCTCGAGTGTGACCACACTGACGCCGTGCGCTTCCTTGTCAAACATCGGCATTTCGCCGAAAAATTCGCCTGGCCTCAGCAACTTCAAAATCAC
>JANPNJ010000226.1:0-3625 GCA_031427395.1 Burkholderiales bacterium | reverse complement strand
TAATTTGACGACAAGGTCCCCATCGTCTAGAGGCCTAGGACATCGCCCTTTCACGGCGGTAACGCGAGTTCGAATCTCGCTGGGGACGCCAACATAATCAGGGGCTTGGTCGCATGACCAAGCCCTTTTTTATTTTTCATCCGCCAACCTGGGTGTCAACGTCCCGGTGCATCTGCCTCGTTACTCCCTCATCAAACACCTCACCCAACTGACAAGACCATGAATACTTTGGCGACTCTCCAATTTTTCCTTTTGTTGCTGCTGGCCGGCATGATGGGCGCGGCATCCCCGGCACGCGCGCAGGCGCAAAAGGCAGACGCGGCCACCACCACCGCGGCACCGGCCGAAACCCTGCGGCCGGAAGTGGCCAAACTGCTGGTGGCGGCGCAAGAAAAAATCAAGGCGCGCCAGTTCAGTGACGCCATGCAGAAATTCACCGATGTGGATCTGGTCGCCAACAAAACACCCTACGAGATCTTTGTCATGGAACGCATGCGCGGCACCTCGGCGCTAGCGCTGAACGAACATGCCACAGCGGCAAAATCCTTCCAGACCATCATTGCCTCGGGCCGGCTGAATGCCAGTGACCGCCTGCTTTATACCGAAGCGGTAACCGGTGCCCACTACCAGCTCAAAGACTACAAACTGGCGGCCGATTGGGCGGCACGGGCCCTCAAGGAAGGCAGCACCCAGCCGCAAACCCGCATCCTGCTGATTCAATCGCTGTATCTGGCCGACGATTTCGCGCGGGCCAAAACGGAAATTGACACTGCCATCGCCATCGAAGACAAGGCCGGGCGGACCATGTCCGAGGAATTGCTGAAAATGCAGGGTCGCACCGCGCTGAAACTCAATGACACCAACGCCTACCTGGGCGCATTGGAAAAGCTGGTGATCCACTATCCGGGCAAATTGTATTGGGCGGATTTCATCGCCCGCCTGGCCGGCCGCCCCGGCATCAGTGATCGCTACATACAGGATGTGTTCCGCCTGCAACTGGCGCTCGGCGAAACATTGACCGGCGCGCAATATCTGTTTCTCGCGCAAAACGCCATGCAGGCCGGCTTTCCCATCGATGCGCGCCAATTGCTCGACAAAGGCGTGGCCGCCGGTGTCATGGGCAATGGCGCGGAATTCAGACAACTGCGTGACAAAGCCGCCAAGGACGCCGACGACGACATGAAGAATATCGCCCGGTCGGCGGCCGACGCCGAAAAGGGCCGCGACGGGCCGGGGCTGTTCAATGCCGGTCTCAACCATGTCATCAACGGCGACAAGGAAAAGGGCATCGCCATGATGGAGCAGGGCATCAAGCGCCCGGGGCTGCGCCGTCCGGAGGATTTCAGGCTGAGGCTGGCCATTACCTACGCCATGTCCGGCGAATCGGCCAAGGCCGCGGAAATGCTTGCGGCCATCACCGGTCCCGACGGCCTGGCTGAAGTGGCGCGACTCTGGGCCGCCTACGCCAAACAAGCCAAGCCGGTAACCGCCGCGCAATAGTCAGAGTCAGGTTCACTGCTCATTTTTGCGCCGCAAGCCACGCATCATAGGCTGCCATCGCCTCGGCAAAATCACCCGCAACACGCTCAACCATCCTTTGCATATCGCCCGGGCCGGGTGGCGCGCCGGTCACAGCCGCCGGTGGCACGCCTTCCTTGGGTGCCAGCCTGCGCGCCGCCTGTTCCAGCACCTTGCAGGCCGCGGCAACACGCACAAAGCCAATACTCGCGGCCGCGCCGCGAAAACTGTGTGCGACATCCCCTATCTGCAGCCAATTTCCTTCCACCTGCGCCTGGGCCATCGCCTGCAACCGCATGCGGGATTGGGTCACAAACAGGGTGAACAATTCATTGTCGCCGGAATCCGCGGCGTCATCGGCCGACAGGCCCAGCATGTCCTCCAGTTGCTCGATATCCAGGATCGACGGCGTCTCTCCGGCGGGGGTGGCGGCACGGGTTGCGGTGACCGCCAGCGACAATGGCGGGCTTCTGCCCTCCCCGCGTGATGACAAAATCCGCGCCAACAACGCCGCCAATTCCTCGCGCCGGATCGGTTTGGAAATGTAATCATCCATGCCCTCGTTCAGGTAGTGCTCGCGATCACCGACCAGCGCGTGCGCGGTCATGGCGACAATGGGAATCGGGGTGCGTTTGGTTTCGGCAAAACCCCGCCGGATGGCTTTCATGGCGGCGAGGCCGTCGAGCACCGGCATATGGATGTCCATCAACACAATATCAAAGTGATTGGCCGTCCGTTGTTGTTCGTCGCGCATGGCATCCACCGCGGCCTGCCCGTCGGCCACGATGGCCACGCGGTGGCCGAGCCGCCGCAACATGCCCTCTATCACCCGCTGGTTGACCTCGTTATCCTCGGCCACCAATATGTTTACAACCTCGGCCGAGTCATGGGCGCCTGCCGCAGACGCAGGGGAACCCGGTCTTTCGGCGGGTCTGGCCGACTGACTGGTAGCGATGGCAGCTCGGGGAGCAACATCGCCGTCATAAACCGGTGTGGGTGAGAACGGCCGGGTCGCCACATCACCGGCCACCGGCCGGGAAACGGCCTGGCGCACTACCTCGAACATGCGCACCCGGCTGGCCGGACGCACCACCAGCATGTCATGCCGCAAAGGGACAAAGGCCGGCAACTGCGCCAATTCCGCCCGTGTCAGTCCTGACATCAACACCACCATCAAGGGTGGTGTGCCGTCTGCCGCGCGCCGCCGGTCTTCGGCGGCAATGGCCGACTGCAACACGCGGAATTCGTTTGACGGCAACAGTGTGTCCGTCAGCAGGATGGCTGTCTGCCGCAGGCCAACCGCGTCCATGTCGGCTGCAGCCTCAATCGGCGACACGGCCATGACATCAAACCCCCAGCGTTGGCAAACCCGCGCCAGCGCCTGGCGGCGGCGGGGGTTGCCCTCCAGCAGCAACAATCGCACCGCGGAAAACTCCGGCACCCCAGTTTGCAGATGGGGCCGCAATGGACCATCGGCGCGACTGGTGATGATGCTGAATGAAAACACCGACCCTTCACCCTCGACACTTTGCAATGACACCTCGCCGCCCATCAGTGACACCAGCCGTTTCACAATCGCCAAGCCCAATCCCGTGCCGCCGTATTTGCGGGTGGTGGAGGCGTCAACCTGCGTGAACGGCTCAAACAATTGTTGAATGCGCCCGGCCGGGATGCCGATGCCGGTGTCATGCACACTGGTGGTCAATTTGAGGTTGCCGTCAGGGGTTTCTTCCGCGCGCATGATCAGGGTGATCTCGCCCTGGTCGGTGAATTTGATGGCATTGGTGAGCAGGTTGAGCAGAATTTGCCGGAAGCGGGTGGCATCACCAACAAAATAATCCGGCAGGTCATCCGGCAAATCCCACACCAGCTCAATTTTTTTCTGGCGCGCTTTTTCGGCCGCGAGCTCGAAGGTTTCCTCAACCACACCGACCAGTTCGACGCTGACGGATTCCAGCGTCATGTGGCCGGATTCGATTTTTGAAAAATCCAGCACATCATTGATCAGCCGCAGCAGGGTGTCGCCGGATGCGCGGATCAGCCGGATGTAGTCACGCTGCTCGTCGTTGAGCTCGGTGTCGGCGAGCAGGCTGGCCATGCCCAGCAC
>JANPNJ010000225.1:0-14133 GCA_031427395.1 Burkholderiales bacterium | reverse complement strand
CATCGGTGTCGTCCGATGCCAATAAATTGTGCACGCTGGTGGTGTCATCACACAACGCGGCCAGCAACAGTGTGCGGTTGGAGATGGATTTTGAGCCCGGCAAGCGCATTTCGCCGCGCGCCAGGCTGGCAGGCGGCAGGCTGATCTGTGCCGGATAGTGGCGAGGGTCGCTCATGCGGCATCATCACGAAAATGCTCAAACTGCCCGGTAAGCCATTGCGCGCGTGCTTGTTGCGCGCGCTGCATCATGGCAAACAATTCGGCATCGTTGGCTTCGGCCAAAGACTGCCGCAGCCGGGCTGCGCGCGCGAGGAAAGCATCCAGCTCAGTGAGCAAGGCGTCACGGTTGTTGAGTGCCACATCGCGCCACATTTCCGGGCTGGAGCTGGCGATGCGGGGTGAAATCCCGGAAGCCAGATGCGGCGTGTTCAAAAAAGACACGCGCGTTCGGCCGCGACGCCAATTCATCGACCAGCGCAAACGCCAGCATGTGCGGCAGGTGGCTGACCGCCGCAAACACGGCATCATGCGCGGCGGCAGTCATGATGATGACATGGGCACCAAGCTGGCGCCAGATGTCGGCCACCGCCTGGATGTTGGAGGCGAAATTTTCCGCAAGTGGGGTCATCACCACATTTTTGCCAACGAACATTTCCGCGCTGGCGGCCAGCGGCCCGTGGCGCTCGCCGCCGGCAATGGGGTGGCACGGCACAAATTGGCCGGCACAGACATCGAGCGCGGCGCGCGCGGCGGCGCACACATCCTGCTTGGTGCTGCCGACGTCGATGATGAGGGTGTGCGCGGCAATAAACGGGCGCAGCGCCAACAAGGCATTGCCCATCTGCCTGACGGGAACGGCCAACACCACCAGGTCGGCATCATTGGCATCCGCCATGCTGCCTTGCCGGTCGATCGCACCACAGGCCAGTGCCTGCGCAAGGGTTGCCGCATCGCGGTCAATGCCAATAACGGTGCGGGCACCATTGCCTCGCTTCAGCGCCAAGGCAAAGGCCGCGCCGATCAAGCCCACGCCAACAATCACCACTTTGTTCAACATATCATTATCAATCACCAATATTGACGGGCGTTTTCAGACAAAAAGCCGTCAAAGTTCGCGCCGTTGTTGGACTATGCCACTTTTTTGTGGGCGATGGCGACATCCAGCGCCGCCAGAAAGCGTTGAATTTGCGCCGTCGTGCCGACCGTCACCCGCAGGTAATCCGGCATCCCGTAACCCGCCACCGGGCGCACGATCACGCCCTGTTGCAGCAGCGCCTGGAATATCGCGGCGGCATGGGCGATTTTGAAGGTCACAAAATTGCCGTGCGACGGGATGACATCCAGCCCGCGCGCCGACAATTCCCGGTTGAGCAGGGCCAGCCCCTCGGCATTGACGCGGCGGCTCTCGGCGATGTATTCGTCATCGGCCAGTGCCACCACCGCCGCCACCATGGCCAGATGGTTGACATTGAACGGCTGGCGCACGCGATTCATCAGATCGATGAGCGTCGGTGCCGCCAGCCCGAAACCAATGCGCAGACCCGCCAGGCCATAAGCCTTGGACAGCGTGTGCGAAATGATGAGGTTGGGAAACTCACTGAGCCACGGCACGCTGTTGTAGGCGTCGTGCGGTGGCAGGTATTCGCCGTAGGCCTCGTCCAGCACCACCAGCACATTGGCTGGCACACGTCGCAGAAAAGCGTGCAGCGCAGCGCCCGGCACAAAGGTGCCGGTGGGATTGTTGGGATTGGCCAGAAACACAATTTTGGTGGTCGGCAAAATGGCTTGAATCATCGCGTCCAGATCGTTGCCGAAATCTTTTGCCGCGACTTCAATGCCGGTGGCCCCCACCGCCTGGGTGGCCAGTGGATAAACCGCAAAGGCGTGCTGCGAATACACCGCCGAATCCCCCTCGTGCATGAAGGTGCGCGCGGTCAATTCGAGAATGTCGTTGGAGCCGTTGCCGAGAATGATCTGATCCGCGTTGACCGCAAATTTTCCGGCAATGGCCGCTTTCAGGGCAAAGCCGCCGCCATCAGGATACCGCGCCAGATCGGGCAGCGCCGCCTCTATGGCGGCAATGACTTTTTTGCCGGGCCCCAGCGGATTTTCGTTCGATGCCAGCTTGACGATGTCGGCTTCATTGAGGCCAAGCTCGCGTGCCACATCGGTGATGGGCTTGCCCGGCTGGTAGGGGGCAATGCCGCGGATGTAGTCGGGGGCAAGGTCGGATAAATTCATGGTAAATGTCGTCGTCGGATCAGCAGGAATCGGAAAAAATCAAATCACCGCGGACGGATACGAGCCCAGCACCTTCACATAGCCGGCGATGGTGCGCACTTCCACCAGTGCCTCGGCAACATTGGCGTCATCGGCATGGCCGTCGATGTCGATAAAAAACAAATATTCCCAGATGGCAATTTTCGACGGACGCGATTCAAATTTCGACATGGACACCCCACGGTTGGCAAACGGCGTGAGCATTTCATACACCGCGCCGGCACGGTTGGGCGCGGACAACACCAGCGAAGTCTTGTCGCGGCCGGTGGCCTTGGGTTGGTAATTGCCCAGCACCAGAAAACGCGTGGTGTTGTTGGGCTCGTCCTCGATGTTGGAAGCGAGCAGGGTCAGCCCGTAGTGGCTCGCGGCCATTTCCCCGGCCACCGCGGCGGCGAAGGGCTCGAGCGCGGCACGGCGCGCGGCTTCGGCATTGGATGACACGGCGATGCGTTCGGCGTGCGGCAGATTGGTGTTGAGCCATTCGTGGCATTGCGCGAGTGACTGGCCGTGGGAAAAAACATTCTGGATATTGGCCAGCGGCACCAAATCGGAGGCCATCAAATGGTGGTGAATGCGCACCAGCACCTCGCCACAGGTTTTGAGTGTGGTCTGCGGCATGAGATCGAGCGAGCGCCCCACTGCGCCCTCGGTGGAATTTTCCACCGGCACCACGCCGAAATCACAGGCATTGGACTCGACGCTGCGATACACCTCGTCAATGGAGGATTGTGGTTTTAACAGGGCACCGTCGCCAAAATGTTTTTTCGCGGCCATCTCGCTGAAGGTGCCGGCCGGCCCCAGGTACGCCACCGTGATCGGCCGCTCCAGCGCGAGGCAGGCCGACATGATTTCCCGGAACAAGCGCGTCACCACCTCATCGGACAACGGACCCGTGTTCAGTTGCTGGATGCGCCGCAATACCTCTGCTTCCCGCTCCGGGCGATATGCCTGGCCGACTTTGAGTGCGCCGACCTGCTGGGCCAGCGCGGCACGGGCGTTGAGCTTGATGAGTATGTCCGCATTGAGAGTGTCGATGGCGGCGCGAAGTTGGGCAAGATTGTCTGACATTGTGTGGTTATTTTAGCGTGTTCAACACACGCCACCGTCAACCATGGCGTTTCTGGAAATCCGCCATGAACGATGTCAACGCGCCCACCGCCGCCATCGGCACGGCGTTGTAGATTGACGCGCGCATCCCGCCAATGGCCTTGTGCCCCTTTAGGCCGCTGAGACCGGAGGCGGCGGACGCGGCGAGAAATGGCGCATTCAACTTTTCATCGTGCAAATAAAACGGCACGTTCATGCGCGAGCGGCAGGCATGGTCAACATGGTTGATATAAAAACCGGAGGAGTCATCAATGGCCG
Source organism: Burkholderiales bacterium (assembly GCA_031427395.1). GTDB lineage: Bacteria > Pseudomonadota > Gammaproteobacteria > Burkholderiales > Usitatibacteraceae > UKL13-2. The sequence goes on along the minus strand of JANPNJ010000225.1, from coordinate 10,488 downwards.
AGTACAGGCGCGAGGCTTTTTCGATATTGCGTGTTTCGATTTGCGCCAGCCCGCCCTGCCGCTTGAGCCATTGGAAGGTCAGCCCCGCCAGATATACCGCAAAGGTCGGCGGGGTATTGAGCATCCAGCCGATGGCGGCCTGCTGGGTGTAGTCAAACACTGATGGCGTCAATGGATGCGCCTTGCCCAACAGATCCTCGCGCACGATCACCAGTGTCAATCCCGAAGGGCCGATGTTTTTTTGCGCGCCGGCATAAATGCAGCCGAATTTGCCGACACCCATCGGCCGCGACAGGATATGGGATGACATGTCGGCCACCAGCGGCACATCGTCGTCAATTTGCGGCGTCCAGAAATACTCGACCCCGTGGATGGTTTCGTTGCTGCAAATATGGCGAAACCCCGCGCCCTGATTGGGTTTCCAGACATTTTGTGGCGGAACATAAGTGAATTGGCGGTCTTCGCTGGAGGCAATCACGTCAACTTCACAATATTTCCGGGCTTCCTGGATCGCCTGTGACGACCAATTGCCGGTGTTGACGTAATCGGCGCGGGTGTGGCCGCGCAACAAGTTCATCGGCACCATCGAGAATTCGCCCTTGCCGCCGCCCTGCAAAAACAACACTTTGTAATTCGCAGGAATCGCCATGAGATCGCGCAAATCCCGATCCACTTCCGCCGCAAGCGCCATAAAAATATCGCCGCGGTGGCTCATTTCCATCACCGACATGCCGCTGCCCTTGTAATCGAGCAACTCTGCCTGCGCCTGTGCCAACACCTCAGTCGGGATGGCGGCGGGGCCGGCGGAAAAATTGAAAGTACGCATAAGAAGCGCCGCTTATTTTTTGATGAGGGGGTTGCGTGTTTTCAGGCGCGGGAAACGCGAAAAATCACGATCCGCCGTCCATAACTCGGACGCGCCATGATGAATGGCGATGGCAGCAATGCGGCAATCGTGGATTTGGCCGCCGCACACATGGCTGGCGGCAGCCAAGTCCCGAAAGATTTCAAAGTAGCCCTCGCCCTCACCAATGAATTCACAGCTTGACACGGCGCGGATGTTGTTGATAAACGTCATCGCCATGGCCACCGTGGTGGCCGGGCGGTGAATGCGGGCATTGGTGACAATGGCGATGAATTCATGCACACACGGCCAGGGCACTGCCCAGCGCCTGCCACTGGCGGCAAGCTCTCCAATGGCCGCCTGTGCCGCTTGGTGAAAGGGGTACTCGCCGCGATTGGCATAGACCAGAATATTGGTGTCAACGGCGATCATTTGCGGCGGGGTTTTTTGGGCGCGGCCACCGCCACCGCAACCGTTGGCGGATATAACACCTCATCGCGGATTTTGTCCCAGCCGCCGTTGGCAAATTCGGCCGACAATTCGCCTGTGACCGACGGCAACTGCAAGGTATAGGCCACGGCAGGTTCACGCGCCTCCAGCCGGGTCACCAGGCTTTCCTCAATGATGGCGCGGAAGGTTTTGCCTTCCCGATCCGCGAGTTTTTTCGCGCGGCGAAACAGGTTGTCGGAAATTTCCAGGGTGGTTTTCATGGTGGCGGTGGCAGTTGTCTGTTTGTCCCATGCCAATATAACACAGATATGGGCAGCCATATTATGGCATATGGCTTACCATTGCCTTGCGGTCGCGCATAAAAAAAGCGGCATCACGCCGCGTTTTTAAGCGCAATTCCAGTAGCGGTTATTTTGCGGCCGCCGCTTTTTTCGTCGCCTCTATCACAATGTCCTCGGCAAACGCCTTCATGCGCGGCGACATCAGCGCCATGATTTCCGGCATGGTGTCCAGCATGATTTGTGGCGCGGCGGAAATCATTTTTTTGCCTGCTTCACTAGTGAAAAAAGCCGTGACAGACTTGACTTCGGCGAGTGTGAAGCGTTTGGCATAGGCGCGCCCCATGATGTCTTCCATGCCCTGCACAACTTCCGGGTCGGAATACATCGCCATCATTTTGGGGAAACTCGCCTGCATGGATTTGCTGGCCTGCTCACGCGCTTTGGCTTGCGCCTCGGGCGACAGCTTGCTGGTGGTTTGCGCGGTCATCTGCTGGATCATTTGCGGCATGGACTGGCTCATCGCGGCACCCATTTGCGCCATTTGCTGCTTCAGGTTGATTGCCGCCATCATTTCCTTGACCGCCGCTTTTTGCTCGGCGGAAATTTCCGTAGAAGGCACTTGCGCAAACACATTCAGACCGGCAACCAGCGCCGCCGCCGCAACCGCCAATTTCATGGTTTTCATTCCGCCTCCTCCTCGTCTGATTCCGCCACTTTTTGCAACCCTGACAACTTGGTGCCTTCATCCAGGTTGATCAACGTTACCCCCTGGGTCGAGCGACCCATTTCCCGGATTTGCGTAACCTTGGTGCGGATCAATACCCCGCCGGTGGTGATCATCATGATTTCATCTTCCGGACGCACCAGCACGGCGGTCACCACTTTGCCGTTGCGCGCCGAAGTCTGGATGGCGATCATGCCCTGGGTGCCACGCCCGTGGCGGGTGTATTCGGTGATCGCGGTGCGTTTGCCATAGCCGAATTCGGTCGCGGTCAACACCGAGTCTTCCTCGTTTTGCGCCACCAGCATCGAAATGACCTTGCCGCCCTTGGCCAGATTCATGCCGCGCACGCCGCGGGTATCGCGTCCCATCGAACGCACGTCGGATTCCTCAAAGCGCACAGCCTTGCCTTCGTTGGAAAACAGCATGACATCGTATTTGCCGTCGGTGATGGCCACACCAATCAGTGAGTCGCCGTCATCCAGCGCGATGGCGATGATGCCGGCCTTGCGCGGATTGCCAAAATCGGCCAGTGCGGTTTTCTTGACCGTGCCCAGGGAGGTGGCGAAAAACACATACCGGTCTTCACGGAATTCAGAAACCGGTAGCACCGTGGAGATTTTTTCGTCAGCCTGCAACTGCAACAAATTGACAATCGGCTTGCCGCGCGAGCCGCGCGAACCCTGCGGAATCTCGTACACCTTGAGCCAATGCACCCGCCCTTTGTTGGAAAAACACAAAACGTAATCGTGGGTCTTGGCGATGAACAGATTCTCGATGAAATCATCTTCTTTGGTGGCGGTGGCCTGTTTGCCGCGGCCACCGCGTTTTTGCGCGCGGTAGTCGGCAACCGGCTGATACTTGATGTAGCCCGCGTGCGACATGGTCACCACCACGTCTTCATTGGCGATCAAATCCTCAATCGACATTTCCTGGCCATTGGCGACAATTTCCGAGCGGCGCTTGTCGCCAAATTGTGCTTTGATTTCCTTCAGTTCGGCGGCGATGATGATCGTCACCCGTTCCGGCTTCGACAAAATATCCAGCAGATCAGCGATGCGATCCATCACCTCTTTGTACTCGGCGACAATCTTGTCCTGCTCAAGACCGGTCAGGCGCTGCAACTGCATTTCGAGAATGCGCTGCGCCTGGGTCTCGGACAATCGATAACCACTGTTGGCGAGGCCAAATTCTTTCGGCAGACCTTCCGGGCGGAATGCCTCGGCCTGGTCACCCGAGGCGCGCGCCAGCATTTCCTCGACCAGTTTGGAGCGCCACACACGGCCCATCAATTTGATCTTGGCTTCGGCCGGGGTTTGCGCCGATTTGATCAACTCCACAATCTCATCAACATTCGACAGCGCGACGGCGAGGCCTTCGAGCACATGGCCGCGGTCGCGTGCCTTGCGCAATTCAAACACGGTGCGGCGGGTGACCACCTCACGGCGATGGCGCAGGAAGGCATCGAGGAATTGCCGCAGGTTCAACAGGCGCGGCTGGTTGTCGACCAGTGCCACCATGTTCATGCCGAACGACTCCTGCATCTGCGTCATCTTGTAGAGATTGTTCAGCACAATCTCCGGCACTTCGCCGCGTTTTAATTCGATCACCGCGCGCATCCCGGATTTGTCGGACTCGTCGCGCAAATCGGAAATGCCTTCGAGCTTTTTGTCGCGCACCAGTTCGCCGATGCGAATCAGCAAATTGGCTTTGTTGACCTGATAGGGCAATTCGTCAATGATGATCGACTGGCGACCGCCCTTGTCCAGATCCTCAAAGTGGGTGCGCGCGCGCATGATGCAGCGGCCACGGCCGGTGCGATAGCCATCACGCACGCCATCAATGCCATAGATGATGCCGGCGGTCGGGAAATCCGGCGCTTTGACGATGTCGATGAGGTCTTCAAGCTCCACCGCCGGGTTGTCGAGCACCCGCAGGCAGGCGTCGATCACGTCCGACAGATTGTGCGGCGGGATGTTGGTGGCCATGCCCACCGCGATACCGGTGGAGCCATTCACCAGCAGATTGGGAAAACGCGCCGGCAACACCAGCGGCTCCATTTCCTTGCCGTCGTAGTTGGGGCCGAAATCCACGGTGTCTGAATCAATGTCGGCCATCAATTCGGAGGAGATTTTTTGCATGCGACATTCGGTGTAGCGCATCGCCGCGGCATTGTCGCCGTCCACCGAGCCGAAGTTGCCCTGGCCGTCGATCAACGGGTAACGCAGCGAGAAATTCTGCGCCATGCGCACCAGCGTGTCGTAGATGGCGGTGTCGCCGTGCGGGTGGTATTTACCCATCACTTCACCGACAATACGCGCACATTTCACAAACGGGCGATTGTGGATGTTGTTGGTCTCCTGCATGGCAAAAAACACCCGACGATGCACCGGCTTCAGACCGTCACGGGCGTCCGGCAACGCACGGCTGACAATCACGCTCATGGCGTAATCGAGGAAGCTGGTGCGCATCTCCTCTTCGATGCTGATGGGGAGGGTTTCTTTGGCAAACTGGGGGACTGGTGGCTCGGTCACGGGATACTCTTTGTCGGACGTTATTCGGACGTAATTCGGACGAAATTCAGCGCCACCTCAAAACAATCTGGACTGACCAGACGACCAAGGTGACGAACGCAAACATGCCAGCGTTTAAGCTAACTGCTTGATTTATAAGAAATAATATAAAACAACCGCCTGCTAATTTAGCATAATTTGCGATAATTTGCCACTGTTAGCCCGAAAAGCACTAGGGATATGCGTAATTGGCAAATCCAAACACAATGGGTAGTACTTATTCGCCAAAATGGTTGAAAAATGCCCAACGATTCATTCAAAATGCAAAACTTGTCGTTTATCTGCAACCATGGCAACCAAAGTGTTGCATTTTGATGCTGGTGTGGTTGTGTCGCCCCCCCTCAATCGTGTATATTTTCCCGGTTATCGAGGCATATGTTTGTCATGCCCGTGCCGCCAGATTATTCATAACCAGTGTTTTGTCCGTCGCAATCGCGAAACAACAATAATTTTCCATTTTTCGGGAGCAATAAATGAAGATTTCCCTATTTGCCAAGCTGACCGCATCTGCTGCATTGTTCGGCGCGGCATCTGCCTTTGCTGGCGTGACCCCAAACCTCGTTGACGCCGCTGGCAATCCTGTCCGTGACGCCTCAGGTGGATGCGTGCAAACCAGCAGCATCAATCATCCTGATTGCATGCCCAAAAAAGTTGAACCCCCCAAGCCTGCGCCGGTTGTCGCACCCAAGCCCGCCCCTGCACCCGCGCCTGCACCCGTCGTCGCGCCAAAACCCGCGCCGCAGCCAGTCAAGCAAGCCATCACCATCCAGGCCGAGGCATTGTTTGATTTCGACAAATCCGTGTTGAAACCAACCGGCAAAAAATCCATTGACGATGCCATCGCCAAAATGAAACAGGTTGACGTTGAAATGGTCATTGCCACTGGCCACACTGATTCATTTGGCACTGATGCCTACAATCAGAAATTGTCCGAGCGCCGTGCCACCACGGTCAAGGAATACATGGTTTCACAGGGCATTCCTGCCGCGAAAATCACAATCTCAGGCAAAGGCGAGACCCAGCCTGTGGCAAGCAACAAAACCAACGACGGTCGCGCCAAAAACCGTCGCGTGGACATCGAATTCAAAGGCGTGTCACAGAAATAAGCTGGACGTTCCGCGAAAAAGCCCCGCATCGCGGGGCTTTTTTGTTTATGCAATCAATACAATTCGCGCCAGGCAAGCCACCAAAAATAATGGAAATCCTCTCCGCACGCTGGGTTCTGCCGGTTGAACCACACCACACTGTCCTGGAAAACCACGCCGTCGTGATCGATGGCGGCAAGATTGTCGCCATCCTGCCCACAACGGATGCCCGCCGCCAATTTCCCGATGCCGCGGTGACGCGGCTCGACACCCACGCGCTGATTCCCGGCCTCATCAATCTGCATACCCACGCCGCCATGACACTCATGCGCGGCCTCGCCGACGACACCCCGCTGATGACGTGGCTGAACGACCATATCTGGCCGGTGGAATCCAAACACCTATCCGAAAACTATGTGTACGACGGCACTGAAGTGGCTTGTGCCGAGATGCTCCGCAGCGGCACCACCTGTTTTGCCGACATGTATTTTTACCAGGATGTGGCGGCCACCGCCGTCAAGGCCGCGGGCATGCGTGCCGCACTCGGCGGCGCGGTGCTGGAATTCCCCACCCCCTATGCCGCCGATGCCGACGCCTACATCGCGCGCGCGCTGGCCTCGCGCGACATGTTTGCCGCCGACCCCGATCTGAAATTGATGATCACACCACATGCACCCTACACGGTCTCGGACCAGACTTTCCGCAAGTTGGTTGCCATCGCCAACGAAATGGATGACCTGACCATGATGTGCCACATCCATGAAACCGCCGACGAAACCACTGAGGGCGTGAAGACACATGGCATGCGCCCGATTGCGCGGCTGGCGCAACTCGGGGTGCTGGGTCCCAATCTCATCGCCGTCCACTGTGTACACATCGATGCCGCCGAGATTGCGCTGTTCAAGGCAAATGGTGTGCATGTGGCCCACTGCCCAACGTCAAACCTGAAACTCGCCAGCGGCATTGCCCCGGTGAAAGCGATGATCGACGGCGGGGTCAATGTCGGCATCGGCACCGATGGTTGTGCCTCCAACAACCGTCTCGACATGTTTGCCGAATCGCGCCTGGCCACCCTGCTGCAAAAAGGCATCAGTGGTGACGCCGCCGCGCTGCCGGCATTGAAAGTGCTGGAGATGGCCACCCTCAATGCCGCGCGTGCGCTGCAATGGGACAAGGAGATCGGCTCATTGCTGCCCGGCAAGGCCGCCGACGTGGTCGCGGTTGACCTCAGTACGCTGGAAACGCAGCCTTGTTATGATGCGGCATCCCACCTGTGGCACGCGGCAGGACGCGAAAATGTCACCCATGTGTGGGTGAATGGCGTGCGATTGCTGGATAACCGCACCCTGACCAAAATGGATTTGCCCGCGATCAGAGCCAAGGCGGCGGCATGGGGTGAGCGGTTTCGTTATCATTGAAAAATATATTTGCCACTTCCTCAATCAATATGTCTGTCGCTGAAAAAATCGCGCCATCCAACGCCGACCCCGCCGAGCTCGCCAAATTCGGCGCGTTGGCCGCGCGTTGGTGGGACCCCACCAGCGAATTCCGGCCGCTGCACGACATCAATCCGCTGCGCCTCAAACATATCGATGCGCGTGTCAATCTGACAAATGCGCTGCGCGTGATTGACATCGGCTGCGGTGGCGGCATTCTGAGCGAATCGATGGCGCTCATGGGGGCGCACGTCACCGGCATCGATTTATCGGACAAGCCCCTCAAGGTCGCCGCCCTGCACAAATTGGAAAGTTTGGCCGCAGGCAAAACCATGGCACTCGAATACCGCCTGATTTCCGCCGAGGACATGGCTTTGGCACAACCAGCGGGTTTTGATTGTGTCACCTGCATGGAATTGCTCGAGCATGTGCCGGATCCGGCCTCCACCGTGCGCGCCGCCGCCACGCTCGCCAAGCCGGGGGGCTGGGTATTTTTTTCCACGCTCAACCGCAACCCCAAATCATTTTTGTTCGCAGTCGTCGGCGCGGAATACGTGTTGAACATGCTGCCCAAGGGCACCCACGAATACCAACGCTTCATCACCCCCGCCGAGTTGGCCAATTTTGCGCGCACGGCGGGTTTGTCGGTAGATGAATTCACCGGCATGACCTACAATCCGTTCACCAAGATTTATAAACTCAGCCAGGACGTGTCGGTCAATTACATTCTGGCCTGCCGCAAACCGAATTGATTTCCATGCACACACTCTCCCGCCGTCAATTTCTGCTTGCCTCCTCTGCCTTGGCATTGGGCCACACTCCATGGTCGCCCGCCCTCGCGCAAAGCAACGGCGGCGACAAACTCACTGTGATGGTGTATCTCAAGGGCGGGGCGGACGGCTACAACACACTGGTGCCATTCACCAACCCGCGCTATTACAAAATGCGGCCGAATATCGGCCTGCCGCGCGCGCAATTGATCCACCTGACCGAAACCCACGGTTTGCACCCCAGCCTCGGTGAACTCATGCCGATCTGGCGGGACAACCAGTTGGCGATTTTGCAGGGCATCGGCCAGGAGGACATCACCAACCAGCACTACCGCGATGCTGAGACACTGTTCACCGCTTCGGCCCCCGATGAATTTCTGCTTGATGGCTGGGTCACCCGCGCCAGGCTCGCCAACCGCAGCCAACTCAAACCTGCCATGGATGCACTGGCTTTTGGCGATCTGGACATCCGTGAAGCCGACCCGATGGGCCCATTCCGCGGCGAAAAACTCGGCGTCATCAATGTCGCCTATCCCAAGGAATGGCTGGGTCGCCGCAAAATTGTCGATACCGCCTACCTCACCACCGCCAAATCCGCCAACGCCGCCAAGATATTCGCACTCGCCGCGCCGCGCGCATTCAACACCACATTTTCCGCCGATTCATTCGGCCAGGCGCTGCAGGCCACCGCCGAGCTTGCCGCCGCAGGCATGGTGCCACCCGTGGTCCACATCACGTTGAACGCCGAAGACGGCGACCAGCACCATGCCTTCGACACCCACTGGGATCAACTCAAATACCACGGCCCGGTGCTGACGCGCCTGTCGCAAGGATTCGCCGCCTTCCGGCAGGCGATGCAGGAAATCAACCAATGGGACAACACGTTGGTGTTCACCTACGACGAATTCGGCCGCAGCCCAAAAGAAAACGAAAAACAAGGCACCCACCACGGCTGGGCGGGCGTGCATTTTGCGCTAGGCGGCAAGGTCAAGGGCGGCCTCATCGGTGCTCCCATGCCGGTAGTGGATGTGTTTGCCATAGACGGTCCCGAACCCACTACTGACTATCGCGCGCTCTACACCAGCGTCATCGAAAATTGGTGGGGCGGCAGTGCCAATGGCGTGTTCAAGAAACGCTTCAAGGCGTTGGATTTGTTGCGGGTTTAACGGGGTTGGAACCGCCGATGGACGCGGTTAAAAAAATTTCATGACCCCACGACTCAGCACTCCCAAAGCCATCCTGTTTGACTTCGACGGCACATTGGCAGACACCGCGCCAGACATGGCGTTTGCGGCAAATATTCTCCGAAAGGCGCATGGGCTGGACAGTTTGCCTATTTCCGATTACCGTCCATACGTATCGAGCGGCGGGCGCGGCATGGTCAAGGTGGCTTTTGGCAAAACACCAGAAGACGCCGAATTTGCCGAACTGCGCGACACGTTCCTGGATCTGTACGCAGCCAATCTGTGTCGGCACACCACCCTATTTGACGGCATCAACAACACCATCGCCGCACTCGAATGCCGCGACATCGCCTGGGGCATCGTCACCAACAAAGCGATGCGTTTCACCGACCCCATCGTGCGCCAACTCGGGCTCGATCAACGCACCAAATGCATTGTCAGCGGCGACACCACGCCGCATCTCAAGCCACACCCGGCGTCATTGCTGCACGCCGCCGCCCTGCTCGGCATCCACCCCGCCGATTGCTGGTATGTGGGTGATGATGAACGCGACATCGCAGCCGCCAGCGCTGCAAACATGACTGGCATCATCGCCCGGTACGGCTATCTGGGAGGCAGCGCGCCATCGACCTGGAATGCCCACGCCAGCATCGACACGCCGTTGGCGCTGCTTGAATTATTTGCCCCCACCCCAATCTCCATGGCGTGAGATAATCATCACACATATCGATTTCGGGGCCGACCTGGTTTCGACGTGGGCAACAAGCAGAACCGTGCATACCGAGGGGTGGTCACCTCGTAAATACAACCGCAAAACAAATAGTCGCAAACGACGAAAACTACGCACTAGCTGCCTAAAAAACAGCCGCGCTCTGCACCGGTGGGCTCCAACGCCGGGCTTGGCAACAAGCAGCAGAGTCATTAACGGAGATCGCCTGCCATCGGGTCACTTGGTGGTGGGTTAAAACAAGGTGACCCGCTGTGTGCCAGCCTGCCCCTTGGCGTGTACACGGTCAGAAACAAATACGGGGAACTAAGTATGTAGATCGGCCTGTAGAAGGCTTGCGGACGGCGGTTGGTTTTCGCCCCGCGGCACCAACAAAAAAAAAATGCAACCAGGGTTTTTGGGGGGGGGTGTTTTTTT
>JANPNJ010000224.1:0-4036 GCA_031427395.1 Burkholderiales bacterium | reverse complement strand
CAGCTTGATGGTGTTTTGGCTCCCATAGAAAATTTCCGGGGTAGCAATCGTCTCGCCTTTTTTGTACAAGCGCTGCGCGTCAAACATTTGGTAGCCGTGGTTCAGGAGTTTCTGGCTGTCCTGGGTGCGCGCCGCGTCCGAAGTGGTTCCCAGCACCACCGAAATCAAACGCCGCTCAGCCCCGCTGCCCGCCGCGCGTTTGGCGGTGGCGATCAAACAATAACCAGCGGCATCGGTGTGGCCGGTCTTAAGTCCATCGACTGTCGGGTCGAGTTGCAGCAGGCGGTTGCGGTTGGGCTGGGTGATTTTGTTGTGGGTGAAATCGCGCTCCTTGTAGTACGCAAACTCCAGCGGAAAATCGCGGATGAGTGCCGCCGACAGCAGCAGCAAATCATCGGCGGTCGAGTAGTGCTGCATGTTGGGCAGGCCGGTAGCGTTCAAAAATTTGCTGTTGGCCATGCCGAGTTTTTGCGCCTGTTTGTTCATCAGTTGGGCGAAAACTTCCTCGCTGCCCGCCACCGCTTCGGCCAGGGCGATGGCCGCGTCGTTGCCGCTTTGCACAATCATGCCGCGAATCAGCGATTCAACAGACGGCGTTTGTTTGGGGTCGATGAACATGCGCGAGCCCTCGGCTTTCCATGCGCGTTCGGACACGGACACGGTCTGCGTGAGAGTGAGTTTTTTGGTTTTCAGCGCGTCAAACACCAGATAGGCTGTCATCAGCTTGGTGAGCGAAGCCGGTTCAAATCGCTCACCGGCGGCCTGGGCGGCCAGCACCTGTCCGCTGGTGGCGTCAAACAAAACATAGGCACGAGCGGACAGCGCGGGGGGCGGCACATCGGTGGCAACAGTCGTGGCAGGCGCGGCGTGGCTAGTGAACACCATCGCGGCGAAAGCAATCATCGCACCACGAAAAAAAACGGAAGCATAAAAATTCATTTGCATTTGTAATGGGCAATCAGGGTTTGGAAACAACGGGAGAAAAATCGTGGGATTCCTTGACACGTGCGGCAATCGCCTCGGCCTCGACGCGCGAGGTGTACGGACCCAGGCGCACCCGCCACAGGCCGTCTTTTTGCACCACGTTCAGCGGCTCGCGGTTCCAGTCGAGCTCGCGCGCCATGCGTTCACGGAAAATATTGGCATTGTCGGCCGAGCCGAAGGCGCCGAGTTGCAAAAATAATTGCGCGCCCTCCACGGTGATGGGTGAGACCGCGATGTTGGGTGGTGCTGGTGTTGACACGACCGGCAGGCGTGGTGCCTCCCCCGCAAACACCCGCTCCACCACCACCGGCGCGCTGCCGCGCCGCGCGATGTCGAGCCGGTGCGCGGCGGCATAGGAGAGATCGATGATGCGATCGGCGTGAAACGGGCCGCGGTCATTGACCCGCACCACCACCGATTTCATGTTGGCCGGATTGGTCACGCGCACATAGGCGGGCAGCGGCAGGGTCGGGTGCGCGGCGGTCATGGCGTACATGTCGTAGATCTCGCCGATGGAAGTCATGTTGCCGTGATATTTTTTTCCGTACCATGTTGCGATACCAGTCTGCCGAAACGCGTCGTTGTTGATACTGGGCGCATAACTTCTGCCAAACACGGTGTACGGTTTGTTGGCGCCGCTGTGATATTTTTCCGTGCGCGGGATGGCGTCGGGGATGCTGTCGAGATTGGCTGGAGGGTTTATGCCGGGGCCATCGTCAAGATAATAACCGCCGGGTTTGGCTGGGGGCTTGGTGATGGTTGACGGCGGTTTTTGAGGTGTGCCGCAGGCGCTGATAAATATGGCGGCCATGACAAGCAGTATCCATTTGGTTTTATCCGCCATCACACCCCCACCGCTTCCAGCTTTTCACTCACACTCATCCACTCCCACTCAATGTCGCCAATGGCCGTGACGATTTCACCCTGGCGTTTGAGCATGTCCTGCAACTGTGTTTTTTTGTCGTCGGCATAGGCGGATTCGTCCCCCAGCCAGGCTTCGATATTGGCGCGCTCGGTGGTGAGGGTTTTTAATTTGGCATCCAGCTCATTGAGCTTTTTCTCCAGCGGCTTGCGGGTGTTGGCGAGGCGCTGGCGGGCATCGGCATCATTGCGTTTTTGCTCTTTTCGATCAGTGCCAATCTCTACTACTGGCGCGGCTTTTGGGACATTTTTGGCTGGAACAGATTGCTGGATAACGACTTTGTCGTTTTTTATGCCCTTCGCTTTGGCTGAAGCGTAATTTTTCGCCCACACTTTGTAGTCGTCCAAATCGCCATCAAATTCTTTGACTTCGCCGTCGGCGACCAGCCACAATTGGTCGGCGGTGGCTTTCAGCAAATGCCGGTCGTGCGCCACCACCACCAGCGTGCCTTCAAAATCCTGCAAGGCCTCGGCGAGCGCTTCGCGCATGTCGATGTCGAGATGGTTGGTCGGCTCGTCGAGCAGCAACAGGTTGGGTTTTTGCCAGACGATCAAGGCCAGCGCAAGGCGTGCTTTTTCGCCGCCGGAAAACGGCCCGACCGGTTCATCGCAGCGCGATCCGCGAAAATCAAAACCGCCGAGAAAATTGCGGAACTCCTGCTCGCGTGTGGTCGGGTCGAGACGTTTGAAATGTTGCAGCGCGGATTCATCGATGCGCAGTTGTTCTATTTGATGCTGGGCGAAATAGCCGATTTTCAGCCCCTGCCCTTCATAACGCCCGCCCTTTTTTTGCGCGATGGTGCCGGCCAGGGTTTTCACCAAGGTCGATTTGCCCGCGCCGTTGGGCCCCAGCAGGCCGATTTTGTCGCCGTAAAACAAGCGCCACTCGACATGTGGCAACACGTCGCGTCCCTCGTAGCCAAGCGTGGCTTCTTTCAGGTGCAACAACTGGCGTGGCGCCGCGGCGGGTTTGCGAAAGGCAAACTCAAACGGCGAATCGACGTGTGCGGCGGCGATGATTTCCATGCGCTCCAATGTCTTGATGCGGCTTTGCGCCTGCTTGGCCTTGGTGGCCTTGGCCTTGAAGCGGTCAATGAAGCTGTGCAAGTGGGCAACCTGGCGCTGCTGCTTGATGTGTTGCGCCTGCTGGTTGGCGAGTTGCATGGCGCGGGTGCGCTCGAAGGTCGAATAGTTGCCGGTGTATTCGTTGAGTTTTTGGTTTTCGACGTGGACGATTTTATTCACCACCGCGTCGAGAAAATCGCGGTCATGGGTGATCAAAAACAAGGTGCCGCGATATTGCCCGAGCCAGTCCTCGATCCACATCACCGCATCCAGGTCGAGGTGGTTGGTCGGTTCATCCAGCAGCAGCAAATCCGAGCGGCACATCAAGGCCTGCGCCAGATTCAGCCGCATGCGCCAGCCGCCGGAAAAAGTGCTGACCGCGCGCGCCTGCGCGTCATCATCAAAGCCCAGACCCGACAACAAAGAGGCGGCGCGCGAACGCGCGGCATAACCGCCGATTTCATCAAAACGGGTGTGCAGGTTGGACAACTGCAAGGCGAGTTTTTCGTGTTCCGATTCATCGTGCCACTCGGCGGCTTCGGCTTTCGCCAGCTCGGCCTCGATCACACGCAACTCACGGTCGCCGTCGAGCGCGTAGTCGAGCGCCGACAACGTGCTTTGCGGCGTGTGCTGCGCGACGTGCGCGACCACCCAGGAAGGCGGCATCGAAAGCTCACCCGCATCCTGGTGCATTTCGCCGCGCATCAACGCGAACAACGTCGATTTGCCAATGCCGTTCGCCCCCACCAGCCCGACCTTGTGGCCGGGAAAAATGGTGAGATTGGCGCTGTCAAACAGACGCTTGGTGCCGCGCGCGAGAGTGAGATTGGAGAATCGGATCATTTGGGATTGTTGGGGGAGGGGTTTTGGAACCGCCGATGGACGCCGATATCCGCCGATAAAAACAAGTCAACAGCCAAAAATATTTGCATTTTGTTTTTGACCTTATCGGCGCTCATCGGCGTCCATCGGCGGTTAAATCCACTCTCAAAGCGCAAAATCATAATCAATGCTCAACGGCGCGTGATCGGAAAACCAGTTGTCTTTGTAGATGCGCGCGTACTCG
>JANPNJ010000223.1:0-5207 GCA_031427395.1 Burkholderiales bacterium | reverse complement strand
CATCGAGCGGCACGCCGCCCAGGCTCAGGCGAGTTTGAGCCTCGCCGACGGATTCTTGGTACAATGCGTGCATTTTTCGTTCGGGCCGGGGGAGCGCAGTCGACTGCTGCTGGTGATCCATCACCTGGCCGCCAATAGCGCAGAATCAATAGCAGGAATCAATAGGGTCAGTATCGATTGATCCACATAGAAAATCAATCGATACTGACCCTATTGATTCCTATTGATTCTCACGAACGGACTCATCGACAGCCGTTCCGCTGGCAACATGTCGCGCCGGTCTATTTCCAAAAGACATATTTGCACTACGGCACAATCCGTGCGCCGGGGCCGGGCTCGTCCAACAAACGGTTCAGATCGTGGCGTCGCTGCGCTCGCACGATCTAACCTTATTCGTTAGGCCTCACTGTTCGCTTCGGAGCATGGGCCGTCAAAGTCCGGAAGCTGGATTTGAAACCGGTCCAGTACCTCTTGAAACTGAAGCCTCTTTTGCCCAGCAGATACTGCCATGACCTTCGCGAGGACCTCACTGATAGCGTCACGAGTAATACCTGCCTTCTTGCACTCGAGCAGGTAAAAGCGCTGGCAGGGAATGCAGTTCATCGCCATCGCCGCGCTGAGTCCGACTAGCATCCCCTCGCGGGAAGACAGGTGTTCGTTCTCCTTCGTTGAATTGTAGAAGTCAGAGTAGGTGGCTTGGTGCTTCTGGGTGAGGCCTACGAGCATTTTGGTCTCCAGGGAGGGGCGGGGTTGAACAAATGGAACGTCTAGTAAGGGTTTAGCAGCCAGTCACGAGCCTTGACGAGGAGCGGTGGTGTGAGGCCTTAATAATTGGGGACAGACCACGTTTATTCACAGAAACCCTCGTCAACAAGTGGTTGCATTCGCCTTCTCCAAAACAATCGTTGTCTGTCCCCAATTATTCCTTTGAAGTCCGCCAAGATATTGGGCCGCCACTTTGCCGAAGTACGTTCAATCCGTCACCGCCCCCTTCGAGGCCGTCCCCACCAACTTGAATTCAAAGTGGTCAACGTCAATTGTTTCCAAAAACAAACCAGCTTGGCCACTTTGATCCATACGGAGTTAGGCTCTTCCTTGCCAAATGACAGGGTCTCTGCTGCTATGAAATATTGCCAAGACAACAATGCGAGTTTTTTCTGCGCGAAAATAAACGCTGTAAGGGAAACGATTGGTGACGACACGCCGAATGTCCTCGCGAACAACGGCAAACTGGAGGTGCTGTTCAGACGCCAGAGTTAAGCAACGGTCAATCTCGGCGATGAATTCAATAGCAAGACCAACTCGCCTAGACTCATACCACGCACTTGCTTTGATGAACTCTTCACTACCGGCACGATGAAAAGTGACAGGCAGGCTCATTGCCTGATTTTGGCAAGAGCAGCTGCCTTTACTTCACTCCATGGAACCACGTCGTCAGGGTTGGCAAGGTGATCCGCGAGACGGCGGTCAAGTTCAATTTTTTGCGCTTCGGTCAACGATGGCACGGCACCTCGACTAACGATACCGTCCCAGATGGCTTCAACCAGCTCTATCTGCTCGTCAATGTCGAGCACACTAGCTTGCTGTAAGAGTTGTGCGTTCATAATCTGACTCCATTCAAGACTAACGAAGTAATTCTAGTTCGTTTCTTACTCTATGTGTAAACCTCAGGGTCCGGCTCTATATATTTTTCACAGCGGCGGATTCAACTCGCACCACCACAAGAATTAAAGGGGCCAGGCTCGTATTTTCTGCCGACGAAACGCTCAAGCCGCTTTCCGCCGCGCGCCCTTCGCACCCTGGACCACAAGCAATGACTGTGTCGCTTCACTGAATGCGAGCATGCTTGCAAGCGCTTTGTTGACAGCCTCAGCAGTTGGGAATGCCTTGAGGATTTCAGGTTTCAATACGACCACGTTGCTTTGCTGGGTGTATTGCTGAAAGTACTTCCCGCGTAAACCTTTGCTTAACTGCTCGCGATTGAGTACCGGGATATCTCGATCAATCTTGCTCTTAGATGTCTCTTTCATGCTTGGCTTGCGCTAAATCTAAGCGTTAGCCTTTTGGGTCGTGTGTCTGAGCGCCTGCTCGAGATCGAGCCGCAACAATGCGATTTCGGATGGCGTCAGCATCCGGGGTGTTTTCGAGGTAGCGAGCTTCTGACCGGGTAAGACAATCGAATCCGAAGCCGAATTGCGCTTTCCACCAATTTTCAAGTTTTTATCCATGTATTCCTCTCAATCTCGTCAACGCTGCGTCGTCCAACGCAATGCTGGCCGAATATGGTTTGCCTGTCAACACCGTTGCCCAAGCGACAGTTCCGCCTTGCGAATGAATATAGCCGATCAAGTTTGCGAGAGTGCCGCCTTGTCCGACGAAGTCGTCGACCACAACGTGCACACCCTCCGTAATGTTGCCTGCAAATTCTGCTTGATTGGCAAGTCGATGGAAACCATCAGCACCGGTGTGACCGACCGTATTAATTTGCACAACTTCTGCCCACAGCTCAAAGCCAAGCTCTTCAACAAGGCGCTTCGCAAGCGCAGTTGGAATCTCATTCACACCGTCCGTTTCAAGCGCATGAACGGGGACGATTTTCACGTAATCGGCCGTGGACATTTCTCGAAGTCGCCAGATCGCATCAACGTTCACTAGGTCCGCGACCAACCGATCTGCTGCATCGAAGCTCCCCGATTTGGCAGCGACGTAGTCCGAATGCTGCTTCACCTGCGTTTCGGACGCATGCATCACGATGTCTGGAAAGCTGCGCAACGGGATTCTGGGAACTTTCACGCGCAGAGTCGGCTTAGGATCGTTTCCGCCGCTGGATCCCGTGTCGTGGCACGGGATGACGAGCTTTAAGCCCCATACGGCACCCAAACATTCTTCACCTGCGTTGCCTCGCGCAGCACTTCAGCCACACTCGGCAACGCACCGGTCGCACCCATCACCCAGGTGCGTTTCATGTTTCCCACGCTTGCTTTTTGCACGGCGGTTTGCCCTGCTTCACCACCGCAATACCAGATGGCATCGACATCATCGTGTTCACTCAAGGTCTTGGCGAGCTCATCACGGTCACCGGTGACGATGTTGATGGTGCCGTGTGGTACGTCGGAGGTTTCGAGCACTTGATAAAAATCGGTGGCGGAAAGCGGGTGTTGGGGTGACGGCACCACCACCAGTGCATTGCCCATGGCGAGTGCGGTGGCGGCGAGGTGGGTCATGGCGGCGAGTGGGTTGTCGTCCGGCATGAGGATGGCGATGACACCCATCGGTTCATTCATGGCGAGGGTGACATTGCGGTGTGGCGTGCCGTGGATGCGGCCATCGTATTTGTCGGCCCACGCGGCGGCAGTGAAGAGTTGCGCGATGGCTTGTTCGACTTCGGCGCTGGCTTGTGTATTGCTCATGCCGGTTTGTTGCATGATGCGGCGGGCGAATTCACCATCACGCGCGGCGAGATTTTCCGCCATGAAATAAATGATTTGTGCGCGGCTGTGTGCTGTGGTTTTTGCCCAGCCGTTGGCGGCGGCGCGTGCGGCTTCGACGGCGTTGCGAATGTCTTTGCGATTGCCCGCGCCAACTTCGCCGATCAAATTTTTCTTGGGGTCAAACACGTTGATCGAAAGCCCGCCATCGGGGCGTGCTTGTTTGCCGCCGATAAACATCTTGGCGGTGCGGTCGATTGGGGTGACGTTGTTAAGGGCAAATTGGGCCCCCGCCTTCGCGGGGGAAGGCACCCTACTATTGGCGGACTTCTTCGAGGCTTTTTGGCTGGAAATCGCCGCAGATGCTAGGGTTTTGCTATTTGCCGTTAGCGGGCTTGGCGCGCGTTTGACGTATTCGTACAGTCCTTCTTTGCCGCCTTCGCGGCCAAAGCCAGATTCGCGATATCCACCAAAGCCGGATGCGGCATCCAATAGATTGGTCGAGTTGATCCACACCGTACCGGCTTTGATTTGAGTGGCGAGGTCCAATGCGAGGTTGATATCTTCGCTCCAGATGGTCGCAGCCAAACCGTAACGGGTGTTGTTGGCGAGCTTCACGGCTTCTTCGGGTGTGCGGAATGTCATGGCGGCCAACACCGGACCAAAAATTTCTTCCTGCGCCACGGACGATGCCGGGCTGACGTTGGTCAGCACGGTCGGTGGATAAAAACAACCGCTGGTGGGCACACTCCAAGATGGCTGCATGAGGGTTGCGCCTTCGGCGACACCACGTGCGACTTTATCCTGAATCTGTTTGAGCTGGGTCGGGTCAACAATGGCACCAATGTCGATGCCTTTATCAAGTGGATCACCCACGCGCATTTTTTCCATGCGGGCGCGCAACTTTTTGTAGACCTTGTCCGCCACGCCTTCTTGCACCAATAAACGCGAACCGGCACAACACACCTGCCCCTGGTTAAACCAAATGGCATCCACCACACCTTCAACCGCACTGTCGAGATCGGCATCGTCAAACACGATGAATGGCGATTTGCCACCCAGTTCAAGCGACAGTTTTTTGCCGGTGCCGGCGGTGGCACGGCGAATGATGCGACCGACTTCGGTTGAACCGGTGAAGGCGATTTTGTCGATGTCGGCATGATCAACAATCGCGGCACCGGTGCGGCCATCACCAGTGATGATATTCACCACACCCGGTGGCAGACCGACACTCGCACAAATCTCGGCGAACAGCAGCGCGGTGAGTGAGGTCAACTCGGCAGGCTTTAACACCACCGTGTTGCCAAGCGCAATCGCCGGGGCGATTTTCCAGGAGAGCATCAGCAACGGAAAATTCCACGGGATGATCTGGCCAATCACACCCAGCGCCTGATGATTTGGCATTTCACTATCCATCAACTGCGCCCAACCGGCGTGGTGATAAAAGTGTCGCGCGACCAGCGGAATATCGATGTCGCGGGTTTCGCGGATCGGTTTGCCGTTGTCCATGGTTTCGAGCACGGCAAACAAGCGGGAATGTTTTTGAATTTGGCGGGCGATCGCGTACAAATATCGGGCGCGAATATGGCCGGGGGTGGCGCGCCATGACGGAAAGGCTTTTCGCGCGGCTTTGACGGCGGCATTCACGTCCGCCGTGCTCGCTTGCGCAATACTGGCAAGTTTTTTGCCGTTGGCGGGATTAACCGAATCAAACCATTCTTTGCCGGATGGATTTTTCCATTCGTTGTCGATAAATAATTTAAATTTGCCTGCGTGTTC
>JANPNJ010000222.1:0-4274 GCA_031427395.1 Burkholderiales bacterium | reverse complement strand
TCAATAGCCGATAGGGGTAGAGAAGGACTCTCGCCCTCCCCTCCCTCCGAACCGTGCGAGCGGTTCTCCCGCACACGGCTCTCCAACCGTGGCGTGCCGGTTCACCAGCGGCGCATGGGTGACAAACGGAGTTTCTGCGTGCATGGGCATCAATCAATCCTGGTTGGTGTGGTGATGCTCTCTGCCGAGAGTGCGCAGCTGCTCTGGTTATCGGCAGCCCTCGGCAATACTGATTTTTTTGCTAAGTTGTTTATTTACGCGGTGTTTCAGCACTTTATGGCTGAAAATGCTTGTGTATAAACGACTTTTGTATTTGAAATATTTCCCATATCCGTCGTGCCCGCGCGGGCGGGTTAAAATTCTTCCCTTCCATTTGCGCCCAACCACACCAGGAGCACAGCATGACGCCGCCAAACACCAACGCCGCTTTCAAATGGGATGACGCCCTGCTGCTCGATGACCAATTGAGCGAGGACGAGCGCATGGTGCGTGACCAGGCGCACACTTATGCGCAGGAAAAATTGTTGCCGCGCGTGCTGCTGGCCAACCGCAACGAAATTTTCCACCGCGAGATCATGAACGAAATGGGCGCGCTCGGTCTGCTCGGCGCGACCATCGACGGCTACGGCTGCGCGGGCGTGAACCATGTGTGTTACGGCCTGGTGGCGCGCGAAATCGAGCGGGTGGATTCCGGCTACCGCTCGGCCATGAGCGTGCAATCGTCATTGGTGATGCACCCGATCCACGCCTACGGCAACGAGGCGCAACGCGAAAAATGGCTGCCAAAACTGGCCAGCGGCGAATCGGTCGGCTGCTTTGGCCTGACCGAGCCGGGTGCGGGGTCGGATCCGTCATCGATGATTACCCGCGCCAACAAAGTGGACGGCGGCTACATTCTGCACGGCGCAAAAATGTGGATCACCAATTCGCCGATTGCCGATGTGTTTATCGTCTGGGCGAAAGACACATCAGATGGCGACACCATCCGCGGCTTTGTGCTGGAAAAAGGCATGAAGGGGCTGAGCGCGCCGAAAATTGAAGGCAAATTTTCGCTGCGTGCCTCCATCACCGGCGAGATTGTGATGGATCAGGTGTTTGTGCCCGCTGAAAATTTGCTGCCGAATGTGAAGGGACTCAAAGGCCCGTTCGGCTGCCTGAACAAGGCCCGCTACGGCATCAGTTGGGGCGCCATGGGCGCGGCCGAATTCTGCTGGATGCAATCACGCCAATACACGCTTGACCGCATGATGTTCGGCAAACCGCTCGCCGCCACCCAACTGGTGCAAAAAAAATTGGCCGACATGCAAACCGAGATCACGCTCGGCCTGCAAGGCGCGCTGCGCCTGGGCCGCCTGATGGACGAAGGCCGCGCCGCACCGGAAATGATTTCACTGATGAAGCGCAACAACTGCGGCAAAGCGCTCGACATCGCCCGCGTGGCGCGTGACATTCACGGCGGCAACGGCGTGGCCGATGAATACCATGTGATCCGCCACATGATGAATCTGGAGGCGGTCAACACCTACGAGGGCACGCATGATGTGCATGCGCTGATTTTGGGAAGGGCGCAGACGGGGTGGAATGCGTTTGGGTGAGGGATTTATGCGCTGATCGGCTGATAAACACGGATTCGCCGCGCCACGTCTCCCTCCAGGGCGCGCGCAGTGGTGCGCAAATCGTACTCGGCCTGCAAGTTGATCCAAAAACGCGCTTCCATGTTGAAATAAACACTCAGCCTATACGCCGTATCCACCGTAATCGGCCGCAAGCCATTGACAATCTCGCTGATGCGGCTCGGCGGAACATCAATGTCAGCGGACAGGCGCTGTCCGGTGATGCCCATTGGCTGCATGAACTCTTCCAACAGGATTTTTCCGGGGTGAATCTCGGCAAGTGATTTTTTCATGGCAAACCTCAATGGTAATCAACAATTTCCACATCATGCGCGCCATCGGCCTTCCACACAAAACAAATGCGCCACTGGTCGTTGATGCGCACACTGTGTTGTCCCCTGCGATCGCCCCTCAGGGCTTCCAGTTTGTTGCCCGGTGGGACTTTCAACGTCACCAACATTGTGGCGGCATGGATCATCAAGAGTTTTTTTCGCGCGGTTGACTCAATGTTTTTGAAACGCGGCACAGCAATGCTCTTGAACAGGTGTTCCGTGTCGCGGCAGGCGAATGACTTGATCATGCGCAACGATATTCTTTATGACAGAACCTGTCAAGCGGTATTTGACTATGGCGACTTGTGCGCCCGGAATTTGAATCCCTACTTCCGCCTCCACTCCGTCACGCCACCCGGCTTGTCCTCGAGCACAATGCCGGCCGCATCGAGCAGCTTGCGAATCTCATCGGCGCGTGCGAAATTTTTGTCGCGCTTGGACTGGTTGCGTTCGACAACTAGCGCATCCACATCGATGCCGCCGCCGGATGCCGCACCTTGCACAAAATGCTGCGCGTCATCCTGCAACAAACCAATCGTGCCCGCCAATGCCTTCATCAGCCCAGCCAATTCCGCCGACTTGGTGCGGTTGATCTCGCGGCGCAATTCGTGCAGCACGGCGAACGCGGCCGGGGTGTCAAAATCATCTTCCATCGCCGCGCGGAAGCGGGCGGCGTGGGCGTTTGACCAATCAAGGTTTACCCCAGCAGGCGGCACGTCTTTCAGCGCAACATAAAACCCCAGCAAACTCTGGCGCGCGTCTTCCAGAATCTCCCACGAGTAATTGATCTCATTGCGGTAATGTCCGCGCAGCAAAAAGAAACGCACGGTCTCACCGCCCTGCACGGCGTCGAGTTTGTCGAGCACGTCGCGCAGTGTGAAAAAATTGCCCACCGACTTGGACATTTTTTCCGCGTCAAAATTGAGGAACGCGCCGTGCATCCAGTAGCGGGCGAATTGTTTGCCGCTGCTTTTATCAAAATCGTCAAAGGTGCCCTCGGTCTGGGCGATTTCGTTTTCGTGGTGGGGAAACTGCAAATCCCAGCCGCCGCCGTGGATGTCCAACTGCTCGCCCAGCACCTCGCGGCACATGGCGGAGCACTCGATATGCCATCCGGGCCGGCCATCACCAAATATCGACGGCCATTTCGGCTCGTGTGGCTTGGCGGCTTTCCACAATACAAAATCCAGCGCATCGTGTTTGGCGTGCGCCACCGCCGCCGACACCCGCTCGCCCGCGCGCATCTCGTCGAGATTGCGCCGTGACAATTTGCCGTAGCCGTCAAAATGGCGCACCGAAAAAATACACGTCGCCATTGTCGGCGCGATAGGCGAGCCCTTTTTCCTCGAGTGTGCGGATGATGTCCAGCATGGCATCCACATATTGGGTGGCGCGCGGGCTGTGGGTGGGGCGCAACAATTTCAGGCGGTCCGAGTCCTCGAACATGGCTGCGGTCATGCGCTCGGTGAGTGCGGCCATCGGCTCGTTGTTTTCGTTGGCGCGGGCGATGATCTTGTCGTCGATGTCGGTGATGTTGCGCACGTAATTGACATCCAGCCCGCATGCGGTGAGCCAGCGATAAACCATGTCGAAGGTGGTGAAGGTGCGGGCGTTGCCGATATGGTAAAAAATCATAAACCGTGGGGCCGCACACATACATGCGCACGCGGCCGGGCTCAAGGGTGGCAAACGGCTCTTTTTGCCGGGACAGGGTGTTGTATATGGTTTGCATGGGAGTGACGCAGAAATGACCGCCGCCGGCAACAAAATGTGCCATGTTGCGCACCATTCTTGGTAGAATAGACAACGCTGCGATATAAAAATACTCTTTTAATTCAATGCATTATAACATGGTACGAATTCAAATCATGACTTCACGCCCTAACTCCCGCGCAAATTGCCCTATGCGCACCACTGTCTGCTGTTTGTTTACCACCGCATGCATTGCATTCGGCATGTCCGGTTTGGCCAGCGCCAATCCCGCCGACGATTTCAAGGAGGGCAATCGTTTGTATCAACAAGGAAAATTTGAGCAAGCACTGATGAAAGTGAATGCCGGTTTGCAGCAGCAGCCCAAAGATGCGCAAGGTCGCTTTCTGAAAGGGCTGATCCTCACCGAGCAGAAAAAAATAGCCGATGCCATTCAGGTCTTCACTGGCATGACCGAGGATTACCCGGAATTGCCCGAGCCACACAACAACCTTGCGGTGCTGCATGCCGGACAAGGCAACTACGACAAGGCGAAAGCATCGCTGGAGCTCGCCATCCACACCAACCCCGCCTACGGCACCGCCCACGAAAACCTCGGCGACATTTACGCGCAAATGGC
>JANPNJ010000221.1:0-2219 GCA_031427395.1 Burkholderiales bacterium | reverse complement strand
GGCCTGATCTGGAAACACGCCCGCTGGCTCAGGATGGGGGCGGCTGGTAAATGCAACAGCCTATCCGCTCGGCTGAACAGCGGCTAATCCGGGGAGGGTCACATGCTCCCCCTTCACCGGAGAAGTGAAACAGCCTTGCAGTTTTAAAGTATCACTTTAAAACTGCAAGGACAACTTTACGTGACTCTTGGCCAAATGAGTGGAAAGGGGGCGGGTTCTGCATCTATCGGCGGTGACTTCAGGACTGGCCGCCATTGCTGCTGCAGGGGGGGTAAACCGGCAAAGCGTCCTCACGCAAATGTCAACGCCGCACACGCCCGTTGGATGCGCCTGCACGCCTCTTCCAGCACATCCATGGAGGTTGCATACGACACCCGAAAATGCGGCGACAGGCCGAACGCCGCGCCATGCACCACCGCCACCCCTTCGCTGTCGAGCAAATAATTCACCACGTCTTCATCGTTTTTGATGACGTTGCCAGAGGGCGTGGTGGCACCAATCAGCCCTGCACAGCTTGGGTAAACATAAAACGCCCCCTCCGGCGTGTGGCAGGAAAGCCCGCGCGCGTCGTTCAACATTTTCACCACCAGGTCGCGGCGTTGTTTGAATTCGGCGTTGTGCGCGGGGATAAATTCCTGCTGGCCGTTGAGTGCCTCAACCGCCGCTGCCTGGCCGATGGAGGAGGGATTCGAGGTCGATTGGGACTGCACATCGCCCATTGCCTTGATGAGTTTTTCCGGGCCGCCCGCATAACCAATGCGCCAGCCGGTCATGCAGTAGGCTTTGGACACGCCGTTCATGGTCAACGTGCGGTCATACAGCGCTGGCTCGATTTGCGCCGGTGTGGCAAACACAAAATCGTCATACACCAGATGCTCGTACATGTCGTCGGTCAACACCCACACATGCGGATGGCGCATCAGCACATCGGTGAGCGCTTTCAGCTCAGTGCGGGTGTAGGCCGCTCCCGATGGATTCGACGGCGAATTGAGCAACACCCATTTGGTGCGCGGCGTGATCGCGGCCTCCAAGTCGGCGGCCTTGAGTTTGAAATGGTTATCGGCGCTGCACGGCACAATCACCGGCGTGCCCTCGGCCAGCAGCACCATCTCCGGGTACGACACCCAGTACGGTGCCGGGATCACCACTTCGTCACCCTCGGAGAGTGTTGCCATGAAGGCGTTGTACAACACCTGCTTGCCGCCGGTGCCCACCGAAATTTGTTTGGCCGTGTAGGTCAGGCCATTCTCGCGCTTGAATTTGGCGATGATCGCTTCCTTCAATTTCGGTGTGCCGTCAACCGCAGTGTATTTGGTGTCGCCGGATTGAATCGCGCGAATCGCCGCGTCCTTGATGTTTTGCGGGGTGTCAAAATCCGGCTCGCCGAATGACAGCGCAATGACACTTTTGCCGGCAGCCTTGAGCGCGGCGGCTTTGGCGGAAATGGCGATGGTGGCGGAGGGTTTGACGCGGGAGAGACGCTTGGCGAGTTGCATGAATGTGTTCCGATATGAAAAAACCGCATGCTGCGATGCGGGGGTCATTATAAATGAGGCGGAGGGGGCGCCACGGCGAGCCAATGGATGGTGATGGTCACGCCTGAAAAATGGTGTGATTTCCGGTTGCGCAGTAGTATCTCTGGCGGTATCATGCCGAAATGACACGTTGGGCAAAAACGCTGGAACAAATGAAAGCCAATCCCCTCGATTGGCGCATCGAATCACTCAAAACGGTGGCAGACGGCCTGGGATTTCAATGGCGCGAGCCGTCCGGCAGCCATACCGTGTTTCGCCACCCCAACGGGGCGAAATTAAGCGTTCCTGCAAAGCGGCCGATCAAACCAATTTACATCAAAAAATTTGTCAAACTTGTTGAAGAAGGCACAGGCGAATGAAATCCACATCGATGACTTATCCGTTTGAAATTCTGCCCCTGTCGAAAGACGAAGGTGGGGGTTACGCCATTATTTTTCCTGATTTGGCGGGATGCCGTTCCGACGGTGCCACGCCGGAAAAAGCGATGGAAAACGGCCGCCATGCGCTTTCTGACTGGCTTGCGGTGGCAAACGAATTCAACGATGCGGTGCCAGTCCCGTATTCCTCGGTGAGCGGCCGTTTTGTGCAGCGTGTGCCAAAGTCGTTGCACCGCCAGCTTGTGGATGAAGCAAAAAATGAGGGCGTTTCACTCAATACTTTGGTTGTTTCGCTGGTGGCGGAAGG
>JANPNJ010000220.1:0-2719 GCA_031427395.1 Burkholderiales bacterium | reverse complement strand
TTGCAGCGGGGTGTAGGGCTTGAGGCCGGCCACCGGTTGTGTCAGATCCTTTTGGTAAAACAGCGGAACAATTTCGACCAGCCCGCCGACTGAAATGACCGCGATGATCAGAACGATCATGAGGCCGACATTGCGCTCGATTTTGTCGTGTGTGAACTTCAATTCAATCTCCCTGGGCAGTGGCGGGTTGTGCGCCGCCCGCTGGCATGGCGTCCGGCACGGCGTCCGGAATCGGCGCGTCGTAGGCCTGCCCTTGTGCCACCGTGCGTGCGACGTTGTAGGCCATGATCAACATGCCGGCAAAGAACATCAGGCCGCCGACCAGGCGAATGGTCCAATAGGGGTAGCTGGCCTTGACACTTTCGACAAAGGTGTAGGTGAGGGTGCCGTCGCTGTTGACCGCGCGCCACATCAGCCCCTGCATCACGCCCGACACCCACAGGGCGGATATGTAGAGCACGATGCCCAGCGTGGCGATCCAGAAGTGCAGGGAGATCAGCTTGACTGAATACATTTCCTTGCGGCCGAACAGCCGCGGAATCAGGTAATACATCGCGCCGAACGAGATGAACGCGACCCAGCCTAGCGCGCCGGAATGCACATGCCCGACTATCCAGTCGGTGTAATGCGCCAGGCCGTTGACGGTCTTGATCGACAGCATCGGCCCTTCGAAGGTGGACATGCCGTAGAAGGAAAGCGACACGATGAGAAATTTCAGGATCGGGTCGTCGCGCAATTTATGCCAGGCACCGGAAAGTGTCATGATGCCGTTGATCATGCCGCCCCAGGAGGGTGCCAGCAGGATGAGCGAAAACACCATGCCAAGCGACTGCGTCCAGTCGGGCAGGGCGGTGTAATGCAAATGATGCGGGCCGGCCCACATGTAGGTGAAAATCAGCGCCCAGAAATGCACCACCGACAGGCGATAGGAATAAATCGGGCGTTCGGCCTGTTTGGGGATGAAGTAGTACATGATGCCGAGGAAACCGGCGGTCAGGAAGAATCCGACCGCGTTGTGGCCGTACCACCACTGGATCATGGCGTCCTGCACACCCGCGTAGGCCGAGTAGGATTTCCACAGGCTGGCCGGAATGGCCACGCTGTTGACCAGGTGCAGCACAGCAACGGTCAGAATAAATGCACCATAAAACCAGTTGGCAACATAGATATGCGGCACCTTGCGGCGCATGATGGTGCCGAAAAACACGATGGCGTAGCTGACCCAGGCAATGGTGATGAGAATGTCGATCGGCCATTCCAGCTCGGCGTATTCCTTGCCGCTGGTGATGCCGAGCGGCAAGGTGATCGCGGCGAGCACGATGACCAGTTGCCACCCCCAGAAATGCACGGCCGCGAGTTTGTCCGAGATCAATCTGACCTGGCAGGTTCGTTGCACCACATAGTACGAGGTGGCAAACAGCGCGCAGCCGCCCAAGGCAAAAATCACCGCGTTGGTATGCAGGGGCCGCAGCCGCCCGTATGACAGCCAGGCAATGCCATGGGTGAGGTCGGGCCAGATAAGCTGGGCGGCGATGATGACGCCAACCAGCATGCCAACGACGCCCCAGACGATGGTCATGATGGCGAACTGCCGCACAACCTTGTAGTTATATGTGTTGACGGGTGCTTGCATGTTGCGATCCTTGTTGTTAAACCGAGATTTTCAATGCATGATTGCCGAACGGCAAAGTGGCATGTTGATGTGCATCAAACCGCCGCAGCTTGGTCGTCATGGCGGTGTCGATGGAGGGGCGGGCGCAGGTGGGCGATCATCGTCCTGCAGAATGCGTTCGCCGGGTCCGTCGAGGTCGTCAAACTGGCCGCTGCCCGCCGCCCACCAAAACAGGGTGCCGATCACAGCGGCGATCAACACCGACAGCGGGATCAGAATCCAGAGCGATTCCATGACCATAACCTTGAGGCGTTTGCCACCACCACCAATGAGCTCACCGCCATGCCGGCGGCGGCAATCAACGGTGTGACCAGGCCAAAAAATGCCAGCGGCAGGGCGATCACGTTGTAGGCGAAAGCCCAGCCAAGATTCTGCCGTGTGATGGCGGTGGCGGCGCGCGCACGGACAAAGGCATCACTGATGCAGGCGAACAACTGCTGCTTGCCGTCGTCGGCGACCGCGTCGGATGACAGGCGGGTCATGGCCGCGCCCGATGCCAGGCCAATACCGGCATCCGCGGCCGCCAGCATGGGCGCGTCGTTCATGCCATCGCCGATGGCGACAACCGTGCGGCCGCGCGCTTGCAGCGCCGCGATGTAGTTGCGTTTGTCCCCCGCCGATTGCGCGGCCCGCACCTGCGCCGTGTCGAAACCGCATTCGCGGGCAACGGCCGCCACCACGGCGGGTTGGTCGCCGGACAGCAGATGCACAACCAGTCCCGCCGCCTTTAAACCGGCAATGGTGTCGGCCGCGTGCGGGCGTACCGCATCCGAAAATACCAGCGTGGCCAGATGCACCCACACCGCATCGCGGTCAACTGCGAGCACCGCCACCGGCTTGGCGCAGGCAGGCACGTTGGCGGCGGCATCCGCCGCCACACCGGCGAAGGCGGTGCTGCCGAAACGGTAGCGCTGGCCGTTGACCACGCCCTCGACGCCCGCGCCGGCGACATGGCTGATGGAATCCGCGACCAAGCCGGGTGGCGGGGTGGTACGGTCTGGTGGTTTGGTTGGTTGATCAAGCGCGCGCTGGATGGCGCGGGCAACC
>JANPNJ010000219.1:0-17221 GCA_031427395.1 Burkholderiales bacterium | reverse complement strand
CCAAGGCCAATGCCACCGCCAAGGAAGTCAAAGCCTTCGCCAAAAAAAGCCAAAAGGCATTAAAGGCCAATGTCATCAAAACCGTTGACGCCACCATCGCCAACGCGCGTGAGGGCGTCACCCAGTTGGAGCATGTGTTTGAGTCACGCGTCGCCAAAACCCTCAATACCTTCGGCGTGCCCTCGGCGCAGAATGTGCGCGAGCTGCAAGTGCGCATGGCGGAATTGCAAAAGGCCCTGAACGCGCTCAACAGGCGGGCTGTGCGCGTATAGCGTTTGGCAAAGCGCGGGCGGTGTAACATTTGCCCATGCCGCCCGCCTCCTCCCCAACCACACCATCATCCCGCTCTGCCCGCACCAGGGCGCGCATTCTCGGCGTGAGCCTGGCGTTGTTCAACGGCCAGGGCGTGGCCAATGTCACCACCGGCCACATCGCCGATGAACTGAATATCTCCCCCGGCAATCTCTACTACCACTTCCGCAACAAGGATGAAATCATTCATCACTTGTTTGCGGAGTTTGAGCGCCGCATCGACGTAGCACCCAATGCCGTGACCGACGCCGGCGCGGCGATGGAGGACATGTGGCTGTATCTGCACATGATGTTCGAGCGCATCTGGGAATACCGGTTTCTCTACCGCAACCTCGATGACCTGCTGGCACGCGACGAAAAACTGCGCTCGCATTTTGTCATTATCATCAACCACAAGCGCGATGCCCTGCGCGGCATGTGCGAGGCGCTCGCCACCGCCGGTGCCATGCGCGCCCGCTCGGCGGAAATCGACGCGCTGGCGGAAAATGTCATGGTGGTGGCAAGCTACTGGCTCAATTACGAAAACCTCAAACTGCGCGCCGGCATCAAGGGCGACGCGGAGCGGCACCT
This sequence comes from Burkholderiales bacterium, assembly GCA_031427395.1. Classification (GTDB taxonomy): domain Bacteria; phylum Pseudomonadota; class Gammaproteobacteria; order Burkholderiales; family Usitatibacteraceae; genus UKL13-2. The sequence continues at coordinate 16,339 of JANPNJ010000219.1, read as the reverse complement.
GACGCGCGGCGTGTACCAGGTGATGGCGCTGATCTCGCCTTATTTGACCGGTGATGCCAAACAACACCTCGATCACCTGATGGAAAATTACACAGATTGAAAACAAAATTACAAAGACGGAGACATCATGGCCAAATGGACAAAAACCCCGGTGGACGCAAAACACATTACCTACGCCGGTGACGCGCTGAAAAAAAATTGGGAGGCGTTGCACAAAGGGGACAACGAACCATACCCAAAGGATGCCGCGTTGCAAAATGCCTGGCGCGCATTCCATGCGGGCGATTTCGCGCTCGCGGCGGAAATGGGAGAGGGGCACACGGTCGCGCTCAAGGCCATGTCGATCTACGCCAACCACGTCGAGAAAAAAGACGCCATCAAAATCAAGCTGTACCAGGAGGTGATGGCGCTGGCTGAGGCGTTGGCAAAGTCAGAGGCAAAAAACGCCAATGCGTTTTATCAGTACGCCTATTCAGCAGGCCGCTACGCCCAGTCCATTTCCGTCATCAAGGCACTCAAGGAAGGCTACGGGGGAAAAATAAAAACCGCGCTCGACACCGCGCTCAAACTCGACGCCAAACACGCCGACGCGCATACCGCCATGGGTGCCTATCACGCCGAGATCATCGACAAGATCGGTGGCATGGTTGGCAAGCTGACCTACGGCGCGGACAAGGGCATCGCCGTTGACCATTACGAAAAAGCCATCAAGCTGAACCCGCAATCGCCCGTGGCGCACATCGAATTCGCCAACGGACTGCTGATGCTGTTCAAGGACAAGGAAATCGCCAAGGCCACCAAGCTCTACGAAAAAGCCGCTGCCATGACAGGCCGCGATGCGATGGAGATGCTGGACATTGAAATCGCCAAGATGGAGTTGGCGGATGAGTGATAGTGTCTGCACATGTAGCGACCTCCTTCCCCCGTGACAATGGGGGAAGGAGTTGTCCCACAAATTTTTCCAAACAAAATGACCCCAACCCTCAACACCATCCGCGCTGCGCACACACGCATCAAGCCATTCATCCACCGTACCCCGGTCATCACCAGCGCCTTCATCAACCGCGAGACGGGCGCGGAAATATTTTTCAAATGCGAAAATTTCCAGAAGGTCGGCGCCTTCAAGGCGCGCGGTGCGGCCAATGCCATTTTTTCGCTTGATGAGGCTGGGGCCAAACGCGGCGTGGTCACGCATTCATCGGGCAATCATGGCGCGGCACTCGCCTGGGCGGCGCAACTGCGCGGCATCAAGGCCACCGTGGTGGTGCCGGAGAATGCTCCGCAGCCCAAAAAAAATGCCATCGCGGGTTACGGCGCGGATATTGTTTTCTGCGCACCCAACATCGCCGCGCGCCAGGCTGCCGTCGATGCGCTCATCGCGCAGCATGGCTTTGTGATGATTCACCCGTTTGACAATGACGATGTGATTGCCGGGCAGGGTACCGCGGCGCTTGAATTGCTGGAGGATTATCCTGACCTCGAGGTCATCATCGCCCCGCTGGGCGGCGGCGGATTGTTGTCCGGCACCGCCATTGCCGCCAAGGCCATCAAGCCGAATATCACAGTCTATGGTGGTGAACCGAGTGGCGCGGACGACGGCGCACGCTCGTTTGCCAGCGGTGTGCTCGTCACCGAACAAACCCCGCACACCATTTGCGACGGCCTGCAAACCGTGCTGGCACCACGCACCTTCAACATCATCCGTCAACACGTTGACGGCATTGGCGTGGCCTCGGAGGAAAGCGTGGTGCGTGCCATGCGCATGATCTGGCAATACACCAAAATCATCTGCGAGACCTCGTGCTGTCCGCCGCTGGCTGCCATTCTCGAAGGCGCGCTGGAAGTGAAAGCGAAACGCGTGGGGATCATTCTCACCGGCGGCAATGTGGATCTGGATAAATTGCCTTGGGTGAAATGAGGTCAGGCTGTTCCGAATGAAAAACCAGTCGTAGGGTGGGCGCAGCCCACCGTTTGTGACGATGGTGGGCTATACCCACTCTACCGTTTTGCCCGCTTGCCCGCCGTCGGCTTGCCGCCAAACACCCCCGCCAGCGCACCATCAAATTCCGGCCCGTATGGACCCATCAGGGTCAGCATCACCAATTTTTCAAATTCCTCGCCGAAGCGGTCGATGATGTTGGCGGGGTCGGGCACCAGGCGGGTGTCGGTGATGAGTCCGAATTGAACGCGGCCGTTGTAGGTGAGGATCGACAGGCCCATGCCGATGCCGCCGGATTGCGGCACCCAGAATTCGATTTCATTGATCTCCGCCCCGCCCATGAACAGCGGCTTTTGCGGGCCGGGCACGTTGGTCATCACGGCGGTGGCGTTGCGGCCGATCAGTCCGCTGATTTGATCCTGCAAGATTTTCGGTCCCATGCCGACCGCCGAGAGCAACACAAAGGCGACAATCGGTTGTGATGAATTTTTCAGTGCCTGCATGCGGCTTTTCACCAGGCGGATGCGTTCCAGGGGATTTTCCTCTCCCACCGGCAGATCAACAAACACCAGGCCGAATTGATTGCCCAATTCGCCGGCCTTTTCAATGGGGCGCAAATTCACCGGCACAATCGCGCGCAGTTCAATATTTTCCGTTGGGTCGTTGTGGCGTTGCAAATAATCGCGCAGCGCACCGGCGGCGGTGGCCAGTAGCACATCGTTGACCGATGCGCCGAGTGCCTTGCCGATCACTTTCACCTCAGCCAAGGGCAGCGGATCACACCATGCCACGCGTTTTTTGCCGCCGAGCAGGCCTTTGTAGCGGGTGGGGGAGTCGGGCTGCATCACCGCGATTTTGCGCAGCTCTTCGGCCAGCTCCACGCCCTTGGTGGCGAATTCGCGCATGGTGCCGGGGTCTTTGGCGATCTCGAGACCCTGCTCGACCAGCCCGCGGGTGAGCTTCATGGCCCCCGACATCACCGAGGCCATCGGTTTTGAAACGGAAGTCCAAAAATCCATTTCGTCTTTTGGCCGCTTTTCGGCGGCCTTTGGTTTCACCAAACTGGCTTCGGGGGAATCACCGGTGAGCGACAACATCACCGAAATGAGTGCGATGCCGTCGGCATAACAATGATGGATGCGGGTGATCAGCACCGAGCCGCCATGATAATTTTCCACCAGGTGAAATTGCCACAGCGGCTTGGTGAAATCGAGCGGCTCGCTGGCCAGACGGCTCACATAATCTTCCAAATCCTTTTTGCCGCCGCGCCCGTCGAGCTTGCCTTTTTTGATGTGATTGGCGAGGTCGAATTTTTTATCGGTTTCCCACCACGCGCCGGTCGGGTCCTGGATGGCTTTTTGTTTGAAGCGTTTGAAACAAAGAAAACGCTGCTCGATGGTGGTTTTCAGTTTTGGCGCGCTGAGTTTTTCCTTGAAAATCATCACGCCGACAATCATCATCAGATTGGTCGGATGCTCCATGCGCAGCCATGCGGTGTCCACGCCGGTCATGCGTTCGCGGCCAAGCACGGTGAATGAAGGAATGCCGGGGATGCTCGCCATGATTGATGTTTGTCGTTTTTGTGCGTTTGGGTGCGGTTTGATGCGGGCAATTCTTTGTGGCCGCCACATGCAGGAAAAGCAAAGCCGGAAAACCAAAATTGCGATGCCTGTTTGATTCCGTTAGAGTTACTTTAGCGGGAATGCCCCCCCATGCAAACCCCTAAACCACGGGTTGCATTGCCAATTAGCCGTTAAATTACTGTTTTTCGAGGAGAAAACCCATGCCAGACACAAAAAAGCTGTTTGATAAGGCCGTCAAGGACGTGGCATCAGCCAAAACCGATCCCGGCAACGAAATGAAATTACGCCTGTATGCACATTTCAAGCAGTCCACAGAGGGGGATGTTTCCGGTGAAAGACCGGGCTTCACCGACTTTGTCGGGCGCGCCAAATTTGACGCGTGGAGCAAGATCAAGGGCCTGTCGCAGGAAGATGCGCAACTGGCCTATATCAAACTGGTGGAGCGGGTATTGCGTGAGTGAAGCAAGACAAATCCGGTGGGCGGGGCAAAAAAAAGCCCGAATTTTTCAATTCGGGCTTGAAGTCGTCCGTTTTCTGAAAGAATCGGGACGAGGAGGAGAGGGAACGGGAGTCAGGTTGATGGTAAACGCGCCGTTGAAAGTTATCGCTTGCGGGCAATTTTTTTCGCTGTGGGTTTGACCGCACGTCGGGCGGCAGGTTTGGCGGCAGGTTTTTTTGCAGCGGGTTTCCTAGCAGCGGTTTTTTTCGCGGCAGGGCGGCGTTTTTCCTGCGCCAGCAGCGCACGCACCGAGTCGGCAAGATCAGCGACCTGCTTCGACAAGGCGGCCACATCCTTGCTGGTCAACACACCCAAACGATTGAGGGATTGATGCACACGCGCTTCAAATACCTGTTCGAGTTTGTCGAGCTTGCCAGTGGCCAACTCAACTGTTTTGGCGGCCTGGTCTCGCGCCGTTTCGAAGGTTGCCTCGGCGACATGGCGGGTGCGGGTTTCGAGTGCTTCGCCCTGCTTGACCAAAGTTTCAAAAACTTTTTTGCCTTCGACCTGGGTTTTGGAAAAAGCGCCGAGACCGGCCAGCCAGATTTGCTGGGCGGATTCCATGACTTGTTTGGCCATTTGCTGCTCGGCGAGACTGGATGCGACCTGACCCAGTTTTTCGGTGATCTGGTCAACGGGCGAGGCGGATTTGGCTGCCTCGGCCGCTTTTTTTAGACGTGATGCCATGGAATTCTCCTGAATTGGATATGTCAGCGCGACAGCCACACTTTACGAATTAAAATTAGAGTATTCACACTATGCAAACGAGGAGCAGGGCATGAATGCGACCCACACCACAGGCAACACCCCCGGCAACACCCCCGCCGCACAGGCACGCCCCTGGCTGTCGTCATATCCGGTCGGCGTGCCGACCGACATTGACCCCGACGGGTATGCGTCGATCAACGCGCTGGTCAACGAGGCGTTCGGCAAATTCAAGGATAAAAAAGCCTTCACCTGCATGGGCAAATCATTGACCTTTGCCGCGTTGGACGCCGCCTCGACAAAATTCGCCGCCTATCTGCAAAGTGAGCTCAAGCTCACCGCCGGTGATCGGGTGGCGGTGATGATGCCCAACATCCTGCAATACCCGGTCGCCATTTTTGGGATTTTGCGCGCCGGCCTGGTGGTGGTGAATTGCAATCCGCTGTACACACCGCGTGAGCTGGAACATCAATTGAAGGACTCCGGTGCCAAGGCCATTTTGGTGGTGGAAAATTTTGCCACCACGCTGGAGCAGTGCATCGCCAAAACAGATGTCAAACACGTCATCACCACCCAGCTTGGCGATATGCTGGGGTTTCCCAAGTCGATGATCGTCAATTGGGTGGTCAAGCACCGCAAAAAAATGGTGCCGCCGTGGAATATTGCCGGTGCCGTGGCATTCAACAACGCCATGGACGCCGGCGCGGCGCTGCCGACCCGCGAGCCCGCCAATGTCGGCAGTGACATTGCCTTTTTGCAATACACCGGTGGCACCACCGGGGTGTCAAAAGGCGCCATTCTCACCCACCGCAACATGGTCGCCAACATGGCGCAGGTGGGCTGCTGGACCAGCCTCAACTTGACCGAAGGTGAGGAGGTGGTGGTCCAGCCGCTGCCGATGTATCACATCTTTGCGCTCAACACCTCAATCAATTTCATGGCACGCGGCTGCGAGACCGTGCTGATCACCAATCCGCGCGACATGGACGGCTTTATCAAGGAATTAAAATCCCGCCGCTGGAATGTGTTGACCGGTGTGAACACGTTGTTCAATGGCCTGCTGCATCACCCTGAGTTTGCCAAGCTGGATTTTTCCGGATTGAAATTGGCGTTGGGCGGCGGCATGGCGGTGCAGCGCGCGGTGGCGGAGAAATGGCAAGCGGTCACCGGCAAAACGCTGATTGAAGCCTATGGCCTCACCGAAACCTCGCCCGCGGCCACCGCCAACCCGCTCGACCTCAAGGAATACAACGGTGCCATCGGCCTGCCGTTTCCCTCCACGATCGTCACCATCCGGGACGACGACGAGAACATTCTGGGTGTGGGCGAAATTGGCGAGATTTGCATCGAAGGCCCGCAGGTGATGCAGGGCTATTGGCAGCGCCCCGATGAAACCGCGAAAGTATTCTGCAAGGATGGCGCGTTCAAATCCGGCGACATCGGTGTCATGGACGAGAAAGGTTTTTTCAAAATTGTGGACCGCAAAAAAGACATGATCCTGGTGTCCGGCTTCAACGTTTACCCCAACGAAATCGAGGATGTGGTGGCAATGTGCCCTGGTGTGCGGGAGGTGTGCGCGGTGTCGATGCCCGATGAAAAATCCACCGAGGCGGTGCGGGTGGTGGTGGTGAAAAGTGATCCCAACCTCACCAAGGAAGCCATCATGGCATTCTGCAAAGAACGCCTGACCGGCTACAAGATGCCGAAGCAGATTGAATTTTGGAATGAATTGCCCAAGACCAATGTGGGCAAAGTGTTGCGGCGCTCGGTGCGGGATACGCCGGTGGCTGGGAGGTGAGTGGTGATGCAGGTGAGGAGGTGATGTAGGTGAGGAGGTGAGGAAGTGAGGAAGTGAGGAGGTGATGCAGGTGAGGAGGTGAGCGTATTGGTGCGCACTTGACCTTCCCCTGCGAAGGCAGGGGCCTAATTTTTGCAGCGCAACTTGGGCCCCGGCCCCGGCTTTAAGCATACCGGGGCAGGCCCTACGCCGGGGAAGGTCAAAAACGGTGCGCAGATTTTCCTCACTTCCTCACAGCGGCGTAGCCGCGCTCACCTCCTCACCTGCGTCAGAGTTTCACCGTGCCACGGCCAATTTCAATCACTTTGCCGCTCACGCGAATTTCCTGCGCGGCATTGACTAGAAGTCCGATATGGCATGGCCTGCCCACCGCTTCACCTTGCACAATGGAATACACACAGGGCGTGCGTCCTTGTTGAATCATCCAGCCGCCAAGATTGGCGGTGGCCGAGCCTGTGCCGGGGTCTTCGACAATGCCGCCGTGCTTCAAAAAGAAAAAACGCGACAATAATTTGTTGTCGCCATCGGCGGCAAACAGGTAGGCCATCGAGCGGCCGATGTTGCTCGCCACCGCTGCAAGCAAATCGGACTTGGGCTGTGCGCGGCGAATGGCTTCTGTGGTGGAGATCGGCACCATCAATTGTTCGCTGCCGGTATTGAGCCAACGTACGCCGTCGAGAATGTCAGCGGCATCAAGCCCGAGCATGGCGGCGATGGCATCCGTGTCATGTTCACACGCGTGGCTGGTGGCGGGTGCGGCGGTCAGCGTCCAGCGATCATCAATCGCGCTGACCGGGATAATGCCCGCTTTCATTTCCAGTGAAATATTGTTGCCGGCACTCTGCACTTCACGCACCACATGCGCGCTGCCGAGTGTGGGATGCCCGGCGAAGGCCATCTCGAAAGTGGGGGTGAAAATGCGTACCCGCGCGGTGGCTTTTTCGGAGGGCAACACAAACGTGGTTTCGGAAAGATTGAACTGCAATGCCAGCGCCTGCATCTCATCATCATCCAACCCGCGCGCATCGGTGAAAACACACAAGGGATTGCCGCCGAAAATGGATTCGGCAAAGACATTGAGCAGTCGGTAGTGGAAAATTCGCAGGGTCATTTTTTTGACGAGCCAATAAATTAAAAATTTCCGTCATTCCCGCGTAGGCGGGAATCCAAGTATTGCAGAAATTGGATCCCTGCCTGCGCGGGGACGCGCTGTGCGCGATTGGATTCCCGCCTACGCGGGAATGACGGTATTTGTGGTAATCCTCTTTTGTATTGTCGCGCATTGGCATTGCTGCGCGGATTGTACCCACTGAAACCGGTTGGGCCACAATATCGTATCAGCCTGCATGCCATTGCTGTTTTGTGAATTTTGATGAAAGGATAAAAAATGAAATGGAAACAATATGCCGTGGGCATGCTGCTGGTTACATCCAGTGCATGGGTCATGGGCGCGGATGGCGGCAAAGCCAAACCCGCCACCCCCGCTGTCACCGCCAAAGCTATTTTCGCCGGCGGCTGTTTCTGGTGCATGGAGCCGCCGTTTGATGTGATCGACGGCGTGCTCTCAACCACCTCGGGCTATATCGGCGGCAAACAAAGAAATCCAACATACAAGGAAATCTCGGCAGGCAACACCGGCCACACCGAAGCGGTGGAAATTGTCTATGACCCGAAAAAAGTCAGCTACGACAAATTGCTCGAGATCTTTTGGCGCAACATCGACCCGACCGTGAAAGATCAGCAATTCTGTGATGTCGGCAGCCAATACCGCAGCGGCATATTTGTGTTGGATGCCGCACAAAAAGCGGCGGCTGAGGCATCCAAAGCGGCGCTGGAAAAAAACAAATCATTCAAGGAAAAAATCGTCACCGAAATCACCACGGCGACCGTGTTTTATCCGGCCGAGGATTACCACCAGGACTACTATCAAAAGAACCCGATCCGCTACCAGTACTACCGCAGCGGCTGTGGCCGTGATGCGCGGCTGAAACAGCTATGGGGCGACACAAAAATAAAATGAAACACAAGCATTGGCGGGAGTTTTCATGGCATTTTGGCTGAAAGATGGCGCGGAATAATGAGTTTATGGATTGAGTCTGTTTACTTCATCAACAACCGAATCATCGCCGCAAAGCGCCTGCCATACGGCGGCTTGAACAAAAACAATCCGTTGAAGCGTGACTGATGGAATATCGGTTTCAGTTTTGAAAACGTGTCGAAGCCGAATTTGCCGTGGTAGGCACCCATGCCCGACGCGCCCACGCCGCCGAAGGGCAAATTTTCCTGCGAAAGGTGCATGAGGGTTTCGTTGACGGATACGCCGCCGGCGGTGGTTTGATCGAGCACCTGGTCGATATGGGCGCGGTGGTGGCCGAAGTAATACAGCGCTAGCGGGCACGGGCGGTTGTTCACGTATTCGATGGCGTCATCGAGGCTGTCGTAGCCGACCAGCGGCAGGATCGGGCCGAATATTTCTTCTTGCATCAATCGCATGTGGTCATGGGTGTGGGTGACGATGGTGGGTGCGATTTTTTGTGAATCTGCCATGGCATCATCAGCCAGGGTGGTCACCACCGCGCCGTTTGCCGTGGCGTCTTCCAGCAAGCCTTGCAGCCTGGCCACATGGCGCGGGCTGGCAATGGCCGTGTAATCGGGGTTGGCGGCGAGGGTTGGGTAGTGTTGCGCCACCACCGCGCGGGCGGCATCGATGAATGCGCCCTCGGCGCCGCGCGGCAGCAACACATAGTCTGGGGCGACGCAGGTTTGGCCGGCGTTCAGGCATTTGCCGAACATGATTTTGGCGGCGGCTTCGTTGATGTCGGCATCCGCGCCGATGATGGCGGGTGATTTGCCGCCGAGTTCCAGCGTCACCGGTGTGAGGTGTGGAGCTGCTGCCTGCATCACCAGCTTGCCAACCACGGTGGAGCCGGTGAACAACAAATGATCAAACGGCAGCGCGGAGAATTCACGCGCCACGTCAGCCGCGCCATTCACAACCACCACTTCGTCATCAGGAAAATATTTTGCAATGAGATCGGCAAACAAGGTGCCGGTGGCGGGGGTAAATTCGCTCATTTTCACCATCACCCGATTGCCGGCGGCGAGTGCGGCGGCCATCGGCGCCACTGCCAGCAACAGCGGGTAATTCCACGGCACGATAATGCCGACCACACCCAGTGGCTGCGGGCGCAATTCGATGCGCGCCGGCAAAAACCAGCGTGATGCCCAGGATTTTTTTGCGCGCATCCAGCCGCGCACATGCGCGCGCGCGTGTCTGATCGCTGACAAAGACGGAAACAGTTCCAACAATTGGGTTTCGTGGCTGGAGCGATGCGAAAAATCCGCCGAGATCGCCGCCGCCAGTGCGGTGCCATGTTCGCGCAACAGTGTTTCGAGTTTTGCCAGGCGATCACGGCGGCTGGCGGCACCGGGCATGCGCGCAATGGCAACGCCACGCCTGAGTCGCTGGAAAGCGTCTGGCAACGTGACATGGATGTTGGTGCCGGTTTGATCTGGATTCATTTCGATTGGGCAGGGGTGTGGGGAAACTTTGGGGAATTGTGGCAGAGTCGATTAGATTGAAGTTTCTATTTTGGCATGACACCATTTCCGCATGATGCGCCAACACCTGCAACGTCTCGAATTATTGCGCGGCATGCAACATTGCGACCCAGAGGTTGAGCGGGAGGTGTTGCGCGTCAAACGCTGGCAGCACCAGCGCCTCGCCAACACCTACGCCGATCTGGCGGTGGACAGCCGTTATGCCAAGGCCACCGCGTTTTTTCTCAAAGAGTTGTATGGCGACGGCGAATCCGCCACGCATGTCCACAACCGCGACCGCGACCTGCTGCGCATATATCCGACCATGCAGCGGCTGCTGCCGAAATACGCGTTTGACACCGTCTCCCGCGCCCTTGAGCTGGACGTGCTGGCCGAGGAATTGGATCGCGCAATGGCTGAACACCTGCAAGGCCGCGACATCACGCCGCAAAATTATGCGGATGCGTTTCGCGCGGTCGGCCGCAAGGCGGATCGGCTGCGGCAGGTGGCCTTGATGCAGGAGGTGGGCGAAGGGCTGGATCGGGTGGTGAAAAAGCCGTTCATATTCACATCCCTCAAAATGCTGCGCGGGCCGTCAAAATTGGCGGGGCTTGCCGACATGCAGCAATTTCTGGAAAGCGGTTTCGACGCGTTTCGCCACATGAAAGGCGCGGCGTTTTTTTTATCGACCATTGCGGCGCGCGAGACCGCGCTGATCGAGGCGCTGTTTGCGGGCAAAAATTCGCTGTAACTGTTCGCGTGCCACTTAACGCGGTTTTTTCTTTGCCGCCGGTTTTTTCGCTGCCGGTTTTTTCGATTCAACTGGCTTGGCATCCGCGAGCACCAGGTCCAGCTGCTCATTGACGGATTTTTCAATCGGCCCTTTCATCGCTTTCAATAAAAACCCCAGGGTGACTTCCAGCGCCATGCTTCTGTCGCTGATGGTCAGATTGCCGCTGACGCCGGGGCGTGCAAAATGCAGCACGTTGCCCTGCCAGTCGCCGCTCAAGTCGAATTTTTCACTGAGGCGCCTGGCCATTTTGTCGGCCGCGGTTTTGGCACCTTTCAAGCCGAGTGTGTGGGCGCGTTTTACATTGATGTCAGCCATGATGACTCCGGTTGATTGCATGAAATTTCTAAAACCCGCCCGTCTCCAGCCACGCCACCACCTGCTCCAGCCGGTCACTGCCCCAGAACGGCTCGCCGTCCACAACAATATAGGGAGAGCCAAACACGCCAGCGGCAAGCGAGGCATCGACTTCGCGTTTCAGGCGATCCTTCACCACCGGGTCGGCCATGGCAGCCAGCGCGGCTTCACGATCGACCCCCACGCGTTCGCACAATTCGGCGACTTTTTCCGCACCTGATATGTCGATGCCTTCGGCAAAGTAGGTGGCATAACAGGTCATGGCAAATTGATGGGCTTTGATCGGGTCGGTGTCGTCGATCCAGTAAAACGCGCGCGCGGCGTTTTGGGTGCCGATGGGAAAGGGGTCGGGTTGTTTGAAGGGCACACCGAAAAAACGCGCGGTGCGCTTGAAGTCGCGGATGGCGTAGGGGCCTTTGATCGGTTGCGAGACCAGCGGTGAATTGCCGCTGGCCTTGAAGGCGGGGCCCAACAAAATCGGCCGCCATTTGATGCGCCGGTGGTATTTTTGGCCGATGGCGTTGATGCGGGTGGCGGCCAGATAACCGTAGGGCGAGGAGAAGTCGAAATAAAAATCGATGGGTGGCAGGGAGGTCATGGTGTGGTGATGTGGCTGTGGAATGTCCTTATGTTAATGAAAAAAGCCGCTCAATGAGCGGCTTTTTTCAGACTTCACGGCTGGTGTCGTGTCACGCGAGAATCGTCGCAAATAAAACGGATGGATTTTTTCGCAGGGCAAGACGCGAGGAGGCGACATAGCCCAGCCTACGGCAACGACGAGCAACGCCGCCCTGCGGAAAAAGACGCCGTTTTATGCGCCGATTCTTGTGTGACGCGACACTAGGCCTGCGGCGTTGATTCCGGTTTGGTTTCGACGACTTCGAGCGGGTCATTGGCAACCACCCGTTCACGCCGGGGGCGTGGCGTGCTGCGTCGCTGTGGCTCGATTTCCGCCAGACCTGCCTGCACGTCGGTGGCCTGGGTAATGCCCGCGGCGGTTTCGATAAACACCAATGGCTCGCTGGCCGCGGCAGCGTGGGTACGGCGTGCGCGTGGTGCACTGCCGGCTTCGCGTGTCGGGGCGAGGTCGGGGATTTGATCAACCGGCGCGGGTGCGCTGTTGGCCGAACTGTAGACGACGGCTGCGGGGGCAGGTGTTGGTGCAGCAGCAACAACAGGGGCTGGTTCGGCAGCTTGCACCACCACCGGCGGTGGCTCCGCCGCAACAGCGGCCGGTGCTGGTGCCAACACCATCTCAGCCGCTGCCACCGGGATATGGGTGGCGATGGCAGGGGTTGTGTGCGGCGCATCAAAAGTAACAGCGGTATCAGCAGCAGCAGGTGCATCAGTGGCATCCAAGGTCATGGCGGGCTGGCTGACAGCATGCGTTTGCCCTTCGGGGCGGTCATCACGACCACCGCGTCCACGGCCACCACGACCGCGACGACGGCGTCCGCGGCCTTCGCCTTCTTCACCTTGTTCCGGCGGGCGTGTTTCCAGAACCGGCTTGGTGGAAGGGTTGCGTGATGCTGGTGCAGTCTCTGCTGCGGTGGCAATTGACGGCGTGTTCAATGGTTCGTCGGCCACGGCATTTTTAGGCGGACGCGGCTGGCTTGGCCGCTCACCGCGTTCGGGTTTGCCGGGACGCTCACCACGCTCACTACGTTCACCACGCGGCTCGCGTTTCGGATCCTTGCCGCCGCGCTCCGGCTTGTTGCCGCGTTCCTTGCGGTCACCTCGACCATTGCGTTCGCCACGACCTGCACGATCGGTGCGTTCGCCACGTCCGGCGGCGGATTCGCGTGCGGGTTTTTGCTCCGTGCCCGATTTGGTTGCGGCAGCGGCAGGCGTGGATTCGCCGCCAAAAAATCCAACAAAGCGTTTCCACATTGACGGTTTGGCAGCGGCTGTGGTGCTTCGCGCCTCACGTGACTCACGTGCCTCGCGTGATTCACGCGCTTCACGTGGCAAGGGCTCGGCCACAATCGGCGCCGGCTGGTCAGGGGTGATCCCTTTGACCACCGGCTCCTGGCGTGCTGGCCGCGATTCGGCCGCGCCGGGAATTTTCATGGCGAGTTCATCAACCGGCTTGTTGACCAATTCGTAGGACGGCTTGGTCAGATCGAGTTTTTCGGAATCATGCCGCAGGCGCTCGATTTCGTAATTGGGTGTTTCGATATGCACGTTCGGGATCAACAACACATTGACCTTGAAGCGCATCTCGATTTTGTGGATGTCCTGGCGTTTTTCATTCAGCAGAAACGTCGCCACGTCCACCGGCACCTGCACATGCACCGCTGCCGTGCTTTCTTTCATGGCCTCTTCCTGCAGGATGCGCAGCACATGCAAGGCCGAGGATGCCGTGTCGCGGATATGGCCCAAGCCATGGCAACGCGGGCAGGGGATGTAGCTTGATTCCGACAGCGCCGGTTGCAGGCGCTGGCGCGACAATTCCATCAAACCAAAGCGGGAAATCTTGCCGGTCTGCACACGGGCGCGGTCGTGCTTGAGTGCGTCGCGCAGGCGGTTTTCGACTTCGCGCTGGTTTTTGGTGGATTCCATGTCGATGAAATCGATGACCACCAATCCGCCCAGATCACGCAGGCGCAACTGGCGGGCGATTTCATCGGCCGCTTCGCAGTTGGTGCGGAAGGCCGTCTCTTCAATATCGTGGCCCTTGGTGGCGCGCGCCGAGTTGACGTCCACCGACACCAGTGCTTCGGTGTGGTCGATGATGATGGCACCACCCGAAGGCAGGGTGACATCGCGGCGGTAGGCGGTCTCGATCTGGTGTTCGATCTGAAAACGCGAGAACAGCGGCACGTCGTCCTTGTAGAGCTTGACCTTGTTGACGTTGGCCGGCATCACCGTGGACATGAACGACTGCGCCTGCTCGAAAATTTCCTGGGTATCGACCAGAATTTCGCCGATGTCCGGCTGGAACAAATCGCGGATGGCGCGCACCACCAGGCTCGACTCCAGATAAATCAGCTCGGGCCCCTTGACATCGCGACCCGCGCCTTCGATGGCTTCCCACAGTTGCAGCAGGTAGTCCAAATCCCATTTGAGTTCGTCGGCGCCGCGGCCGATGCCGGCGGTGCGGGCGATCACCGACATGCCTTCGGGCACATCGAGCTGGTCGAGGGTCTCGCGCAATTCAGTGCGGTCTTCGCCTTCCACCCGGCGCGAAACACCGCCGCCGCGTGGATTGTTGGGCATCAACACCAGATAACGTCCGGCCAGCGACACATAGGTGGTGAGCGCCGCGCCCTTGTTGCCGCGTTCGTCTTTTTCGACCTGTACCAGCAGCTCCTGGCCAACTTTCAGGTTTTGTGCGATGCGCGCACGCGTGCCGTCGCCGTCCTCGCCCTGCACATATTCGCGGATCAACTCCTTGAACGGCAAAAAGCCGTGGCGCTCGGCACCGTAGTCCACAAAGATTGCCTCAAGCGAGGGCTCGACCCGCGTCACGCGGGCTTTGTAGATGTTGGATTTTTTTTGTTCCTGGCCGGCGTGTTCGATATCGAGGTCAACGAGTTTTTGCCCGTCAACGATGGCCACGCGCAATTCTTCTGCTTGCGTGGCGTTGAATAACATTCTTTTCATTTTGAATCCTTCGTGTGCGTGCCGCCGGCATGATGCAAGGCGGTGGCGGAAGGAAACGGAGGCGGCAGGCTGCTGCATTAACCCGCTGGCATGGACGGTTTCACGAGGATCATCAGGTCGCAAGGCGCGACTTGAAAATCAATGTGCGGTCACTGGCTGCGCGTGTGATCTGGCAGGCTCGAACAACTGGCGTGAAAAAACAAAAACCAGCGTTTGTGTGACGGGTGCGTCTCAAGCATTTCCTTGCCATGTTTTTTGGTGTCGCAGGCTGCGCAACGTTTTCAAACATGTGCTGCAAGGGGTTAAAACAATCAGCAGGTTGCCTATCGTCCGGATTTGCATCCATGCACCGGCGGCCATGATGGCGACACCTGCACAACAGCAAACCGGCAAAAATTCCGTTTCATTCACGCCGCCACACTTGACCGTCCGCGAATCTTTGGATTCGCGGCCCGACTGGCGCGCGTTGTATGACATTTCGTTTACTATCGCTACTTGCCAAGCGAACTTGCGGTGAGCGAAAACGACCGTCGTTTTCCGCGTCAATGTGGCGAATGGATCACGCTGGCAGTGGATTTAATAAACTGCGCGGGAGATCAATACTGTTAAAAAAAACAGTCAAATTCGCGGCAAAGCACGGTGAAATCGCAGCAGGGCTTTTGGACAACGGCAGCCGCGGACAGAAAATCTGGCAACGCTCGCTGCGGTAAACCGCAAGACCTGCTTTATAAATCAACGAGATAGAAGTATAGCCGAAATGCCCCCCGCGTCCAAACCCAATCTTTCCGCAGCACCCAGGGCGGCAGTCGAACAAGCCACCATCGACGAAGGCCATTCCGGCCAGCGCATTGACAATTTTTTGCTCGGCCGACTCAAAGGCGTACCCAAAAGCCACGTTTATCGCATCCTGCGTTCGGGCGAGGTGCGCGTCAACAAAGGGCGCATCGACCAGACCTATCGGTTGGTGTTGGGTGATGTGGTGCGCATTCCGCCGTTGCGCCTTGATGAAAAGGCAAACGCCAATAAAGCAAACGGTTTTCAGGCAAAAATGCCTAAAAACGCCCGCCCTGATTGGCTCGCGACAGACGAAATTCGGCACCTGATTTCCTCGCTGCACTACGAGCCGCCTTGCGCTAGGCTCGTCGCACCATGAGCCACCCACAAACTTCATGGGCGATTCAACGCCCCGCCACAATCGTGTTTCTTTGTGTTCTTTGCGTTCTCTGTGGCCAACTCCTGCGCGCGCAGAACGAGCCGCCGCCGTTCAATCCGCAAGGCCAGCCGAACCGGAATCGCCCCGGCCCGTGGGACAACGACGTGCTGGTGTATCGCGCCAGCGCGGACGGCCAGGTGGAGAAGCTCGCCACGTTTCCGCGCGCCGGCGTGCCCACCGTGGCGCGGTTGAAGGACGGACGGCTCGCCGCCGCGCATCAACATTTCCCCGCCGACAACGACGCGGACTTCGACAAGGTGGCCGTGCATTTTTCTTCCGATGAAGGTCGCAGTTGGACGGACGCCGAAG
>JANPNJ010000218.1:0-2297 GCA_031427395.1 Burkholderiales bacterium | reverse complement strand
CTTGATTGCGCCGGATTATTTCTCCAACCCCCACACCCAAATATCCATGATATGAACGGCATCGACTACGCGATCATTTTCTTGTTGCTGCTGTCCATTGGCGTGGGCATTTTTCGCGGCGCAATGCGCGAGGTGATGAATATCGCAGGCTGGGTGCTCGCATTTATCCTGGCCTACACGTTTGCGGCAGACCTGGCGCCACACTTAGCTGATTGGGTCGCCGAGCCGGTGGCGCGGGTGGTGCTGGCGTGGGTGTTTGTTTTTGCGGTGGTGCTGATGCTCTCGGCAATGATCGCCAGCCTTTTGTCCGAAGTGGTGAAAAAATTGGGCTTGAGCACGCTGGATCGCGGCGTGGGTGCCATGATCGGCGCGGCGCGCGGAGTGGTGGTGCTGATCGCTGTGACACTCGCCGTCGGGCTCACCAAAATTCCACAAAATGCGCTGTGGAAAGACGCCGCGCTCACGCCATGGCTGGAGCTGGTGGCACTGTATGCGCGTGGCGTACTGCCGGAATCCTTCGCCGCAAAAATCCGTTATCGTGTCGTCACGACACCCACATCGCCAACCAAAAAGTAGCAACAGGAAAAATTTTATGTGCGGCATTGTCGGCATCGTTTCAAAAAGCCCGGTCAACCAGATGTTGTACGACAGCCTGACGGTGTTGCAGCACCGCGGCCAGGATGCCGCCGGCATTGTCACCGCCGACGGCCGCACCTTCCACATGCACAAAAACAAACGCTTGGTGCGCGATGTGTTTCGCACCCGCGACATGCGCAGCCTCACTGGCAACATGGGCATCGGCCATTGCCGCTACCCGACAGCAGGCTCGGCGGCGAGTGCGGCCGAATCGCAGCCGTTTTATGTCAACTCACCTTTTGGCGTGGTGCTGGGCCACAACGGCAATCTGATCAACACGGCGGAGTTGCAAAAGGAGTTGTTTCACGACGACCTGCGCCACGTCAACACCAATTCCGATTCGGAAGTGTTGCTCAACGTGCTGGCGCATGAGCTGACCCAATCGGCGCGCGGGGTCAGGCTTGACCCGGAAGCGATTTTTACGGCGGTGGCGGGTGTGCACCGCCGCGCCAAAGGCGCCTATGCCATTGTCGCCATGATCGCCGGCTACGGCATGTTGGCGTTCCGCGATCCACACGGCATTCGCCCGCTGGTGATCGGCAAGCGTGAATCCGAGAGTGGTGTTGAATTCATGGTTGCCTCCGAGAGTGTCGCCATTGACGCGCTCGGCTTCACCCTGATGCGCGATGTCGCGCCGGGTGAGGCGGTGCTGGTGGATGTGTCCGGCAATTTTTTTGCGCGCCAGTGCGCGCTCAACCCGAGTTTGAATCCGTGTATTTTTGAGTATGTCTATCTGGCACGGCCGGATTCTGTGATCGACGGCATTTCGGTTTACGAGACACGCTCCCTCATGGGCAAATCACTTGCCGAAAAAATCCAGCGCGACATGCCGGATATCGAAATTGATGTGGTGATCCCGATTCCCGACACTTCGCGCCCGAGCGCGGTTGAGGTGGCGCAGGTGCTGGGTGTGAAGTACCGAGAAGGCTTCATCAAAAACCGCTACATCGGCCGCACCTTCATCATGCCCGGCCAGGACGCGCGCAAAAAATCGGTGCGGCAAAAATTGAATGCGATGGCGGTTGAATTCAAAGGCAAAAACGTGCTGCTGGTGGATGACTCGATCGTGCGCGGCACCACCTCGAAGGAGATCGTGCAAATGGCGCGCGACTGCGGCGCCAAAAAAGTTTATTTTGCCTCCGCCGCGCCGCCGGTGCGTTTCCCCAATGTGTACGGCATCGACATGCCCACACGCGGCGAATTGATCGCCTCCGACCGCAACGCCGCGCAAATCGCCGAAGCCATTGGTGCCGACGCGGTGTTCTACCAGGAGCTGGATGATTTGGTGAAAGACATCCGCCAATGCAATCCGGCCATCACGGTGTTTGATGCCTCCTGCTTTGACGGCAAATACATCACCGGCGGCGTGTCTGACGAATATCTCGCGGGCATCGAGTCGAGCAGGCGTGACGGCGAAACCCGTGGCAGTGTACTGGAGAGCCACAGCGAGGCCAACCAGCTCGATCTTGGTTTTTCGACGGTGGAATGAGTATGGAAAATAAATTTCATTTCGACACCATGGCGGTGCGCGCGGGCATCCTGCAATCCAATTTCCAGGAGCATTCTGAAGCGTTGTTTCTGACCTCGAGTTTCACTTACAAGACTGCCGCCGAGGCTGCGCGCAAATTCGCCAATGAAGAGCCGGGCTTTTTGTATTCGCG
>JANPNJ010000217.1:0-2402 GCA_031427395.1 Burkholderiales bacterium | reverse complement strand
ACCGCATGTTGTCGGAAAACGGCAACCCCAGCATGGATAATCTGGCGGCCATTTTTGGCGCGGTGCGTAAAAATCTTGGTGTGGAAATCCGGGTCAGGGTGGCATGAACTTGATGCTAAGCGCCGATGTACCTTTTTCGGGAAATGGAACGTCCAATAACCCCGTCATTCCGGCGGAGGCCGGAATCCAGTCCATTTGTATTTTCAAGAACTTAAACGCCGCTGGACTCCGGCTTTCGCCGGGCGGACAAAATTTGTCGTTTAATTTGGAATCTCCCAAATAATAAAACTCCAATAGAGACGGGCATTTTGAAGCAAAAATGCCCCAAAGCGGTTGCAATTGCTGGTGTTTTGCAACTTATTGCAAGTATTCAGCCATGGTTGGCACAGCCACTTTATCGCCGTTCTACATCCGATCCAGCGGACTGATCACGCCGCCGCCGCCGACCTTCAGGACATGCGTATAAATCATCGTGGTCTTCACGTCGGCATGGCCCAGCAATTCCTGCACAGTGCGGATGTCATAACCCGATTGAAGCACCTGAGTAGCGAACGTATGGCGCAGCGGTTTCGCGGGGAATTCGGTCGATATATCGACCGCACGCGAGACGGTCGCCCAATGCAGTGGGCGGCGCGCCCTGCAAGGGTGCGGCGTTGCGGGCTTGTGAATTTCGGCGGCCTCGACGGCACGTTTAAACGCCCGCTGAAACGTTGTTTCATAAACGTGGTGGCGGCGCTCAATGCCGGTGCGCGGATCGGTCGCGAGCGTGGATTGCGGAAACACCCAATGCCAGGCCCAAGACTGCCCGGAACGCGGATATTTTCGGTCGAGCGCATCAGGCATGTACACACCCGGCCGCCCGGCCGCGCGATCCCTTGCCCAAAACGTGTTGGCGCGCCGCAATTGCGCCTGCAGGGAATCGACTAATTTGGCAGGCAACATCACCGCGCGATCCTTGTTGCCCTTCGCCTCGCGCACGATGATCGTATTGCGCGTGAAATCGATATCCTTCACACGCAATCGCATCGCCTCCAGAATACGCAGCCCGGTGCCATATAAAAGCTGTGCGATGAGCAGGAACTCACCCTCCATCTGCAGAAATATCCGCGCCACTTCATCGGGGGAAAGTGTGACAGGCAGGCGCTTCACTTCACGCGGACGCCCAATCGTTTCCAACCACGGAAGCTCCACGCCCAGCACCTTGACGTACAAAAACAGCAATGCGGACAATGCCTGACGATGCGTCGATGACGACACGTTTCGTTTCGCGACCAACCACATCAAGAACGCCTCAACTTCAGCCTTGCCCATTTCAGCCGGATGACGCAATTCATGAAATCGTATGAAAGCCCTGGCCCAGTAGACACACAGCAGGCAAGCACAGCAGGCAAGGGGTCAAGTCTAGTTATGTAGCATTGGAACATCAGGCAGGCAAGGGCGTTACGACGGCACTAACACAGCCGGACTGACCCCGAAAAATTTCCCCGGTTTGCCTGCAAGTGTTGCGCTGATCTTTCGTTTCCCCGCCAGAATCGCCGAGAGATTGCCTTGCGCAATGATCGCCGATAGATCAGCTTGTTTCAAGCCCCGCGATTCCATCAAAAACAGCAGTGTCTCGCCTGGCTCTGCCGCTTCGATTCGGCGATGCTGTTGCTCATATCTGGAAACAAGGTCAGCCAACAAATCAAGCCAGCCTGAAAGCGGATGATCTTCATCATCACACACAGCGTCCAGAACACAATTCATCAAGGCCACCATGTTGCCATGCTGCGTTTTTTTCTATTTGTCTTTTTGGGATGCTTTTTGCCACGGATTCAAAATCGTCACACCGGTTGTTTCAAAGTCTGCCACATTTCGGGTAACCACGGTCATGCCATGCACCAGCGCTGTCGCGGCGATGAGTGCGTCACGATCTGACTTTGGATTTGGCACATGAAGCCCGGCGCAACGTTGTGCAACCGCGGTATCAACCGCGAGCACGCGCCCCGCAAACGCAGTGAGCACATGGCGATCAAGCCAGGCGCGCAGCACCGCCCCCTGCACGCGATCACGGCGCTCAACAAGCAGCACGCCCGTTTCGAGCTCCAGAATGGTGATGGCCGACAGAAACAAAGCGCCTGTCTGCACGCTCCTGGCCCATGTTGTGACGTTTCGATTGGCTTTGCCGGCACCCGCCCGGCGCAGCTCGGAAACAACATTCGTGTCCAGAACAAACATCAGGATAAATCTGCCGGGCGATAAAGTTTTCCGGCGTGCGGGGGCTTGAATTCAATATTTTCCGCACCCGGCATCGACAGCAAATCAACGATGTTGGTTTGCCCGCCCGCCATGCTTTGGTATGTCTCGATGGTCAACAGCACATGCGCGGGGCGGCCACGGTCGGTGATAAAAACAGGCCCGCG
>JANPNJ010000216.1:0-3316 GCA_031427395.1 Burkholderiales bacterium | reverse complement strand
CAAAACCGATGCCCCCAAGGCCGAACCCGCCAAGGTTCCGGCGGCAGCGGTGGTGATGGGCACGGTCAGTTTTTCAATCCAGCCTTGGGGCGAAGTGTTGATCAATGGCAAGTCCATCGGCACCTCGCCACCCATCAAGCAGTACAAACTTCCGCCGGGAAAACACAAGGTCGAAGTTCGCAATTCCACTTTCACCCCTTTGGTCACCAGCCTGGACGTGAAACCCAAAGATGAATTGACGATTCGCCACCAATTCAAATAATTGAGGACGATATGAACCAGCATTCCACACAGCGTGTTCCTCTTCCACACTCGCGCGCCAACATTTGCTGCGTTTTCCCCAGGTCCGCATTCGCCGCTGTTTGTGTGGCACTGCTCATGGCCGGATGCGCGACGCCGCCGCCTGCCCCCAGCGGTCCGTCTCCCGACGAAATCGCCAAACAGCAGCGTCTGGATCGCGCCAGCGGCAACATCACCGAAGGCCTGAAGTTATACGAAAACGGCAGCTACGACGACGCCATCAAAAATTTCCTGCTGGCGCTCGACAGCGGCGTGCTGACCACGGCACAGCAACTCAATGCCCGCAAACACATGGCGTTCGTTTACTGCGTGTCGAACCGCGAAGCCAATTGCCGGGAAGAATTCGAAAAGTCGATTGCCATCGATGCAAAATTTGAATTGAGCGCGGCCGAGGCCGGGCATCCGGTTTGGGGCCCGGTATTTCGCAATGTCAAAACCGAATTGGAAAACCGCCGCAGCGGCCGCGCGTTTTTTGCGCCCCCGCCGAAAGCCCTCACCACCGGTGAAAAATTGCTCACTGAAGCCATGGCCGCCTACGATGCCGCCGACTACATCAAATCCGTCAAAGGATTTCAGGATGCCCTGAAGGAAACCCTGTCCGCCGACAATCAGCAAAAAGCGCGCAAATTCAATGCGTTCAGCTATTGCCTGAGCAATCGCATGACCCTGTGCCAGCAGGAATTTGAAAAAATCCTGCAACAGCAACCGGATTTTGACCTGGCTGCCGCCGAGGCCGGGCATCCATCGTGGGGGCCGTCATTCCGCCGCGCCAAGGCGCGCATCAAGCCGCCCGCACCTCCCGCACCACAGGCGCCGCCAAAAAAATAGCCCCAAGAAAAGATGTCCAGTCCAATGATTGAAACGCTCGGTCGCTACAAAATCCTCTCCATCATCGGCCAAGGGGCGATGGGTGTTGTTTACCGCGCCATCGACCCGGCCATTGACCGGCCGGTGGCCATCAAAACCATCAGCCTGAACCTCAATTCCGACGATCTCGCCGAATACGAGGCGCGCTTCCAGCAGGAAATCAAAGCCGCCGGCCGCCTCAACCACCCCAACATCGTCACCATATTTGATGTCGGCAAAAACGAAACCGTGGCCTACATGGCCATGGAATTGCTCGACGGCAAGGAACTCAAGGAAATTCTGCAGGAGAGCGGCCGGCCGAAAGTCATCGACACCGTGGACTGGATCGGGCAGATCGCCAGCGGTCTGGCACTCGCCCACGAGCACGACATCATCCATCGTGACGTGAAGCCGTCCAACATCATGATTGTCAAGGGTGGTTACGCCAAGATCACCGATTTCGGCATCGCCCGCATGACCGCCTCGGCAGTCAAAACCATGACCGGCATGATACTCGGCTCGCCGCGCTATATGTCCCCCGAGCAGGTCATCGGCAAGGCGCTCGACCATCGCACCGATATTTTTTCACTCGGCGTGGTGCTGTATGAATCGCTCACCGCGGTACCGGCCTTTGACGGCGACAACATCAACGCCATCATGTATTCCACCGTCAACCACACCCCCACCGCACCGTCAGTGTTGAATGCCGATGTGCCGAACATGCTCGACATGATTGTCGCCAAGGCGCTGGCCAAGGCGGTGGACGAGCGTTATCAATCCATGCGCGAATTTTCCCAGGATCTGGCAGAAGTCAAACGCATGCTGGGCGCCGCCCAGCCGGCCCAGCGCGTGATCGCGCACAACGCCCCGACCCAAACCAAGCCGGCAACGCTGGATGCGCTCGGCGCGGGGGTGGGACGCTTCAAAAAAACCGAAGATGAAAAACCGGTGGCGCCCCTGACTCTCGCCAAGGGCTTTGATTCCTTTGAGGCCACCATGAAACTGGCGTCCATCACCAGCCAGACCGCCGAATTTTCAAAATACATTTCCGAGACCAAAAAAATGCGCGCGTATGCGGGCGATGTGCCCGCCGCGCTGACGGGAAAATCCGGCACGAAAGCCAACCTCACGCCAGGATCAACGGTTGACACCGCCACGGTTCCCATTGCCCAGCTCGAGGAAATGGAATTGGCGGCGCGCGCCTATGCCGCCAAACAGGCGAAAGAGCAAACCGACATTGACCTGGATTCGCTATCCGCCAGTGACGCCGCGGCGGTGGCCGCAAAAGAGGCGAAAAAGCGCGGCAAAGCCACGCCCGCCGACAAGCCCACCCCATCCGCACCATCCATGCTGCCGCAGATCATTGTCGGTGTGCTGGCCGTGCTGGCTATCGGCCTGCTGCTGACCCTGCTGTTGCGCTGATGGTGCATGCGCACACCCGCCGCGCAAAACCCTTGCGGCAATCTGACAACATATGAACATTGAGCCGCGCCGCATCGCCAGCGTGTTGCTGCTGGCCGGCACGATTCCTTTTGTGGCTGCGGCATTTGTGTTGCTGTTTGGCAACCACACCGGACTGGGCATGTTCCGCCCGCTGGCCTCCCAGGCCATCACCACCTACGCGGCGGTGGTGGTGTCGTTTCTGGGCGGCATCCAATGGGGCATCGGCATCGCCACCTTTGAGCAACAGCCGCAGACCGCGCGTTCATTGTTTCTGCTGTCGGTGGTGCCTGTGTTGCTGGCATGGGCGATGTTGTTTTTGCCGGCCTCGGCATCGCGCATGGTTGTTGCGATATTCCTGATCTGCTTTGTCTGGATCATCGATGCCCTGCTGTATCTGCAAAAGGTCATTCCGCTGTGGTTTTTCCGGCTGCGCTCACTGGTATCGGCGGTGATGATCATCGCACTGGTCATCGGCCTGGTTGCGGGCTGACCCGCAGTGAGCGTTGCCGATGGTGAACGCCACATCCTGATCGACGCGCTGCGCGGCTTTGCGCTGTTCGGCATTGTGCTGGTCAACATCCAGGGGTTCAGTTGGGGCATCGGCGCACCGAGCCTGGGCATGTTGTGGGATGATGCCGGCACACGCGATGAAGCGACGGTGACCCTCACCTCCTTGCTGCTTGCGCACAAGATATATCCCATTTTTTGTTTTTGTTTCGGCTACGGT
>JANPNJ010000215.1:0-2748 GCA_031427395.1 Burkholderiales bacterium | reverse complement strand
GGCGATGGCGACGATGGACACCATCAAGCTGTTCGGCGGCGAGCCTGCCAACTTCCTCGACGTCGGCGGCGGCGCCACGGCGGAGAGAGTCACCGAGGCATTCAAGATCATGCTCGCCAACAAGAGCGTGAAGGGCATCCTGGTAAATATCTTCGGCGGCATCATGCAGTGCGACACCATCGCCGAGGGCGTGATCGCGGCCTGCAAGGCAGTCAATCTGTCGGTGCCGCTGGTAGTGCGCATGAAGGGAACCAACGAAGACCTTGGCAAAAAAATCCTGGCCGACTCCGGGTTGCCGATCATCAGCGCCGATACGATGGCCGACGCAGCGGCCAAAGTGGTTGCCTCTGTAAACGCGGCGAAATAAGATCAAGCGAGAACACCATGAGCATTCTGATCAATAAAGACACCAAAGTCATCACCCAGGGCATTACGGGCAAAACCGGACAATTCCATACCCGCACCAGCCGCGCCTACGCTAATGGGCAAAACTGTTTCGTCGCTGGCGTCAATCCCAAAAAAGCCGGTGAAGACTTCGAGGGCATTCCAATTTATGCCACGGTAAAAGACGCTAAAGCTGCTACAGGAGCCACTGTCAGCGTGATTTACGTGCCGCCACCGGGGGCCGCTGCGGCGATTTGGGAGGCCTGCGAGTCTGATCTCGATTTCACCATCTGCATCACCGAAGGCATTCCGGTGCGCGACATGCTCGAGTTGCGCAATCGTATGATTGCCAAGGAGGCGGCGGGTGGCAAGCGCACCCTTTTGCTTGGGCCAAATTGTCCCGGTCTCATCACGCCCGATGAAATCAAGATCGGCATCATGCCCGGACATATTCACCGCAAAGGCCGCATTGGCATCGTCAGCCGCTCCGGCACGCTGTCTTACGAGGCGGTGGGGCAAGTGACCGAATGGGGGCTTGGGCAATCGAACGCCGTCGGGATTGGCGGCGATCCGATCAATGGTCTCAAGCACATCGAAATCATGCAGATGTTCAATGATGATCCGGAAACCGAAGCGGTCATCATGATCGGAGAGATCGGCGGGCCGGATGAAGTTAATGCGGCGCGTTGGGTAAAGGACAATATGAAAAAGCCAGTGGTCGGATTTATTGCGGGTGTGACTGCGCCGCCGGGTAAGCGCATGGGCCATGCCGGCGCGCTCATTTCAGGCGGCGACGACACCGCGCAAGCCAAGCTCGACATCATGGAAGCGTGCGGCATCAAGACCACCAAGAACCCGTCCGAAATGGGTCTGTTGCTCAAACGAGCATTGCAATAATTGTCCGGTCGGCCTTGCCCGAGGATGGCCGGCATCCCCATCACATCGAATTCGCGATCACCGCGTTAGAGTCCCGCCATGGAAGAATTCCTGACTGCCGCTTTTTGGCTTGCCGTTGTACAAATTATTCTGATCGACATCGTTCTTGGCGGCGACAATGCGGTGGTCATCGCCTTGGCCTGCCGCAACCTGCCGCCAAAACAGAAGACGCAGGGCATTATCTACGGCACCATCGGGGCGATTGTTCTGCGAGTGATTCTGATTGCCTTTGCGCTGGCTTTGCTGGCGGTTCCGTATTTGAAGATTATCGGAGCGATCCTGCTACTCTGGATCGGGGTCAAGCTCATGCTTCCCGAGGACGACGGCGGACACGAAGTCAATTCGAGCGAAAAGTTGTGGAGCGCCGTCAAGACAGTTATCGTCGCCGATTTGGTGATGAGCGTGGACAACGTGATAGCCATCGCCGGTGCCGCCCAGGGAGCCGGCCAGCAGCATCAGATGCCGTTGGTTATTTTCGGTTTGCTGGTGAGTATTCCGATCATCGTATGGGGTAGCCAATTGGTGTTGAAGCTGATGGGGCGGTTCCCGGTGATCATTACTCTGGGTGCCATGCTGCTTGGCTGGATTGCCGGACAAATGGCGGTGACCGACCCGGCATTGAAGGCGTTCATGCCCGGCGATACCACCGGGCCGTATAAAATGATTGGGTACGGTGCCGCTGTAGCGGGGGCGTTATTTGTTTACGGCGTCGGCATGTTCCTGCAGCGCCGCTCTGCAGGCCGCCACAAAGTGGCGGATGCCAAACCATGACTATCGCAACAGAATTCCGCTTGCCGCGCTGTCTGCCATACAGGCAGTGCCGGGGACGCTGGAAATGTGCAAATCAGCTTTAGAGCCTCGGGGGTAGATCGCCCGGTGCATGATTGCGGTGTTGTTTGCGGCAAGGGCCGCGCTGCGCGAGAGATAACTTCATCTCTGCTGTGTGCGATCTGCTTTAGCTGTTTTTGCGAAGAAAACACATGTGACGATTTTGGCAGTTAAGCCGCGCTTGCTGCCGTGGTCGGCGTGTTGGCGCTGATCCCCGGTACCGCTCTGGCAGCAGAAGGCCCGGCGCTACTGGGCATTCCGGTCAATTTTCTTCTGTTTTGGCTGCACCCTGCTCGGCGTAGCTCTGTTCCACCACCACACGCTGCGCGTCGCGTTAACCGGACTCGGCACCATCGTCCTGTACAAACTGCTGTTCACAGGATTCAAGGACGGTGCGGGCGTGGTCGGCTTTGGCCTGGCTTTGGCCTGGCTTTGGCCTCCATTTGGCGCACGAATGGGCGATCCTCGCCAACCTGCTCGGCCTCTTGCTCGGATTTGCCATTCTTCCCAAGCATTTTGAGAAAAGCCTGATTCCTGCGTGCCTACCGAAGTTTCTGCCCGATGACTGGAAGGGCGGTTTCGTTTTGCTGGTAATGATAT
>JANPNJ010000214.1:0-4395 GCA_031427395.1 Burkholderiales bacterium | reverse complement strand
GGCCTTCCAAAATTGCCTTGGCCAGCGGATTTTCGATCTGCTGCTGAATCGCGCGTTTGAGTGGCCGCGCGCCATACACCGGATCAAATCCCGCTTGCGCGATTTCACTGAGCGCCGCATCCGACACCGCGAGGGTCATGTCCAGTTTCGCCAGTCGTGCAATCAGGCTCTGCAACTGGATTTTGGCGATGGCGGCGATATTGCGTTCATCGAGCGCGTGGAACACCACCACTTCGTCGATGCGATTGACAAACTCAGGGCGGAAATAATTTTTCACTTCCGCCATCACGGCGATTTTGATGACACCATATTCCGAGCCACTCATGGCCTGGATTTGTTGCGAGCCCAGGTTGGAGGTCATGACAATCACGGTGTTTTTGAAATCCACCGTGCGCCCCTGGCCGTCGGTCATGCGGCCATCATCCAGCACTTGCAACAGCACGTTGAACACATCCGGGTGCGCTTTTTCGATTTCGTCGAGCAAGATCACTGAGTAGGGTTTGCGCCGCACGGCCTCGGTGAGCTGGCCTCCTTCATCGTAACCCACATAACCGGGTGGTGCGCCAATCAAACGCGACACCGAATGTTTTTCCATGTATTCGCTCATGTCGATGCGAATCAGGTGTTCAGCCGAATCAAACAAAAAAGCGGCGAGTGTTTTGCACAATTCGGTTTTGCCGACCCCGGTGGGTCCCAGGAACAGGAAGGAGCCGTATGGTTTGCCTTCGTCCGACAGCCCCGCGCGCGAACGGCGGATGGCATCGGCCACCAGCCGCACGGCTTCATCCTGGCCGACCACGCGCTCGTGCAGCTTGGCCTCCATGTGTACCAGCTTGTCACGCTCGCCCTGCATCATTTTGGCAACCGGAATGCCGGTGGCGCGCGACACCACTTCGGCGATTTCATCGATGCCGACCTGGGTGCGCAGCAATCTGGCCTTGGGTTGTTTGGATTCGCCTTTCTCGGCGTGTTTCATTTGTTTTTCAAGCTGCGGCAATTTGCCGTATTGCAATTCGGCGAGTTTGTCGAATTGGCCTTTGCGCTGCAGATCACCGATTTGCGCGCGGATTTTTTCGATTTCCTCCTTGATGTGTGCGGTGCCCTGCACCTGCGCTTTTTCGGCTTTCCAGATTTCCTCCAGGTCTGAATACTCTTTGTCGAGGCGACGGATTTCCTCCTCGATCAATGCCATGCGTTTTTGCGAGGCCTCGTCTTTTTCCTTGCGCACCGCTTCGCGCTCGATTTTCAATTGAATCAGGCGGCGGTCGAGTTTGTCCATCACCTCCGGTTTGGAGTCGATTTCCATTTTCACGCGTGACGCCGCCTCGTCGATCAGGTCAATGGCCTTGTCCGGCAAAAAACGGTCGGTGATGTAACGGTGCGACAGCTCGGCGGCGGCGACAATCGCCGGGTCGGTGATTTCGATGCCGTGATGCACTTCGTATTTTTCTTTGAGCCCACGCAGAATTGCAATAGTCGATTCCACACTCGGCTCATCGACCAGCACCTTTTGAAAACGCCGCTCCAGCGCCGCGTCTTTTTCCACATACTTGCGGTATTCGTCGAGCGTGGTGGCACCGATGCAATGCAATTCGCCACGCGCCAGCGCCGGCTTCAGCATATTGCCTGCGTCCATCGCGCCCTCGGCTTTTCCCGCGCCGACCATGGTGTGCAATTCATCGATGAACACAATGGTCATGCCTTCATCCTGCGACAATTCCTTCAGCACCGCTTTCAGCCGCTCCTCGAATTCACCACGATACTTGGCACCGGCCAAGAGGCTTGCCATGTCGAGCGACAACACCCGTTTGCCCTTGAGACTGTCGGGCACTTCGCCGTTGACAATGCGTTGTGCCAGCCCCTCGACAATGGCGGTCTTGCCGACCCCCGGCTCGCCGATCAACACCGGATTGTTTTTGGTGCGGCGCTGCAACACCTGGATGGCGCGGCGGATTTCATCGTCGCGGCCGATCACCGGGTCGAGCTTGCCCAAACGCGCGCGCTCGGTCAGATCGATGGTGTATTTTTTCAGGGTTTCGCGCTGGCCTTCGGCTTCCTGTGAATCCACATTGTCGCTGCCGCGCACCGCCATGATGGCGGCCTCCAATGATTTGGCGTTGGCACCACTTTCCCGAAACAGTCGCCCGGCCTCGCCTTTGTCGTTGACCAACGCCAGCAAAAACCATTCGGAGGCGATGAATTGGTCGCCGCGTTTGCTGGCTTCCTTGTCGGTGACATTGAGCAAATTCGACAGGGTGCGCGACACCGACACCTCGCCGCCAGTGCCCTCCACCTTGGGCAGATTTTTGATCGCCAACTCCAGCGCGGTTTTGAGCTTCGGCAGCGCGACACCCGCACGCGACAGCAGGGAGCCGGTGCCGCTGTCGGGCTGGTCGATCAGCGCCTGCAGCAAATGCGGCGGCTCGATAAAATTATTGTCGTTGGCCAGCGCCAATGATTGGGCGTCGGACAACGCTTCCTGGAACTTGGTGGTGAGTTTGTCGGCACGCATGGCGTGGTATCCTGTTCTTGTGGAATCGATGCAAAATAGATAGGTGTGAAAGGTAACATTTCAAGGGAACATTGTGTCCGATTTTGCCCATGATCTTGAAACGAGCATCACCCGCGATGTGACCGCTGCGCTCGCCGAGGATGTCGGCGGTGGTGACCTGACCGCCAGCCTGATCCCTGCCGGTGCGCGTGGCAAGGCCTGTGTGATGACCCATATTGACGGCATATTGGCGGGCAGGGATTGGTTCACCCGTGCCTTCACCGAGCTTGACCCGGATTGCGAAATTTTCTGGCACGCCAACGACGGCGACAAAATCATTGTCAGCCAGCCAATTTGCGAAGTAGTCGGCAATGCCCGCGCCATGCTCACGGCCGAGCGATCCGCCTTGAATTTTTTGCAGACCCTGTCGGCGGTCGCAACCAAAACCCAACGCTACGTCGCCAGGGTGGCGGATACCCCGGCCAAAGTGTTTGATACCCGCCAAACCCTGCCTGGGCTACGCATGGCACTCAAATACGCAGTGCGCGTCGGCGGCGGCAACAATCACCGCATGGGGCTCTACGACGGCATCCTCATCAAGGAAAACCACATTGTCGCCGCCGGTGGCATCAAAGCCGCGCTCGATGCCGCGCACCATCTCGTCCAACACCAGGCGGCGGCCGACACCATGATCGAGATCGAAGTGGCAAACCGTGTGCAACTGCAGGAAGCACTGGCATGCGGCGCCAAAATGATCCTGCTGGACAATTTCAAATTGGATGCATTGGCGGATGCCGTCAACCTCAGCCGGGGCCGCGCGCAACTCGAAGCCGCCGGCGGGGTCAACCTCAACACCATCCGCGCCATTGCCGAAACCGGCGTAAACCGCATTTCGGTCAGTGCCCTCACCAAGGATGTCCACGCGCTGGATTTGTCCATGCGTTTCAAACTCCACTGACCCCATGCCCAAAAATTTACTCGCTTTAGCAACCCTGATATTACTCACGGGTTGCGCCTCCACCTCCTCTCCGCCGGCCGACCCGCTGGAAAAACTCAACCGCGCCACCTTTGCTTTCAATGACACCGTTGACAAAATCGTCCTGCAGCCCGCCGCCAGGGGTTATCAGGCGGTGACCCCGGAATTTTTCCGCACCGGTGTGTCCAATGCATTTGGCAATGTTGGCGATATTTCAACCGGCGTGAACAACTTGTTGCAGGGCAAGCTAGCCAACGCCGCCTCTGACATTGCGCGCGTGCTCGTCAATTCGACGCTCGGCATCCTCGGCTTGTTTGATGTCGCCACGCCAATGGGACTCAACAAGAACGTTGAGGATTTCGGCCAGACGCTCGGCAAATGGGGCGTGGGCAGCGGGCCGTATCTGGTGCTGCCGCTGTTGGGGCCGTCCACCATGCGTGATGCCATTGGCCGCGTCCCTGATCGCTATTTGTCATACAGCCGCGAAATCGACCACATTGCCAGCCGCAACAGTGTATCCATGCTCGACATCATCCGCATCCGCGCCGAACTCCTGAAAACCAGCCAAACCCTGGAGGAAGCCGCGCTCGACAAATATCAATTCATGCGCGATTCCATACTGCAACGTCGTCTGAACCAGGTGTATGACGGCAAGGTGCCGCGTGATGTGCGTGAAAAATTGGAAGAAAGCCTGGAAGCGCCGTATGAATCCCCACCAACCAAA
The DNA here is from genome assembly GCA_031427395.1 of Burkholderiales bacterium. Taxonomy (GTDB): domain Bacteria; phylum Pseudomonadota; class Gammaproteobacteria; order Burkholderiales; family Usitatibacteraceae; genus UKL13-2. Next base: position 204 of record JANPNJ010000214.1, on the reverse strand, counting down.
AAATAAGCCATGCTCACGTTAAGCCTGGCCGGTGTGTTTTTGGCGTTTTGTTTTTTGATGGGCGCGGTGCTTTTGTTTTGCATTCGGGAACGGCGCTTGATTGACGGCCTGGGTGACAAACCCATGATGGCAGCCGAGGCCATCGCCGCACGCGACCGGCGCATCGTCAAGGTTTTGTTTGCGGCGATGATTGCCGGTGCGGGG
>JANPNJ010000213.1:0-9448 GCA_031427395.1 Burkholderiales bacterium | reverse complement strand
CCGCTTGGCCAGCGCGGTCATGACGGTCACGGCAATCCGCGGCGTGCTCGCCAGACATTGCTGAAAAGTTTTGTGCGACAGGACCTGCATGGTGCAGTTTTCGAGCGCGGCCACCGAGGCCGAGCGCGGCTGCCTGTCGATCAGCGACAATTCGCCAAAAAAATCCCCCGCGCCAAGCATTTTCAGAATGACTTCGCGGCCTTCCTCGTCGCCGATAAACACCTTTACCCGCCCCTCGGTGATGACATACAGGGAATCGCCGATTTCCCCCTCGGACAAAATCACCGAGCCGCGCGCAACGGTCTTGGTTGTCGCCAGTTCCTCGATCACCGCAAGGTCGGCATCAGTTAATTCCTTGAACAAGGTGACAGAACGAAGCATGGTCAATCCGTAATTGGGTAAATTGGAATGCATAACGATCAGCTGGTTGTCCCACCAATTGAGTGGCCAAATGACGAGACAAGTCATTCTGTCACACGCTGGAAGCCAATTCGCCGGCCTGGATTTCACTCGACCGTCATCCCAGACAGCTTGCATTTTGTCATTGCCGCCCGCAACTAGCCTGCATATTTCACGGGGGCGCGTTCGATGAGGTGAGGCGGGGGTTTCGCGGCGCATGCGCCGCGCCCGCTGAACCGGAAACCGATGCAGCGGTTTCCGAGTGGATCAGCGAGTAATTTTTCACTCGACTGACCGAGCAATATCGAGATATTGCGAGGGAAGAGAGTGGAAAATGACCGCTCAGCCGCCCACTATCGAGCGCGCAGGCCATCACTCTCACGAAGTACAATTTGGATTTGCCGGAAATGTCGGTTGCCAAGAGCGAAGAACCACAGCAAAACGGGCCGACCCGTGAAATATGCAGGCTAAGGCCATGCCCGGCTAAAATACCCAAAATTTTTCAGGAAAAATCATGTCCGCCAACGCCAAACACCACCGCCTGCTCATTTTGGGCTCAGGCCCCGCCGGTTATACCGCCGCCATTTATGCCGCGCGGGCCAACCTCAACCCGGTGCTGATCACCGGCATGGCCCAAGGCGGACAATTGATGACCACCACCGATGTCGAGAATTGGCCGGCTGATGCTCATGGATTGCAGGGGCCAGACCTGATGGCGCGTTTCCAGGAACACGCCGAGCGCTTCAACACCACCATGATTTTCGACCACATCCACACCGTCGATTTCAAAAACAAACCCTTCACCCTCATCGGCGACAACGACACCTACACCTGCGACGCGCTCATCATCGCCACCGGCGCCTCGGCGCAATACCTGGGCTTGCCGTCGGAGGAAAAATTCCTCGGCAAAGGCGTGTCGGGCTGCGCCACCTGTGATGGCTTCTTTTACAAAAACGAGGATGTGTGTGTGGTCGGCGGCGGCAACACCGCGGTCGAGGAGGCGCTCTACCTGTCCAACATCGCCAAACACGTCACGGTCATCCACCGCCGTGACAAATTCCGCTCGGAAAAAATCCTGCAGGATCGGCTGTTTGCCAAGGAAAAAGAAGGCAAGGTCAGCATCCTCTGGCACCACACCCTCGACGAAGTATTGGGCGACCAAACCGGCGTGACCGGCGTGCGGGTGAAATCAACCCTCGATGGCGCGACCCGTGACCTCGTCCTCAAAGGCTGCTTCATCGCCATCGGCCACAAACCCAACACCGATATTTTCGCGGGACAATTGGAGATGGCCAACGGCTACATCGTCACGCAATCCGGCTTGAAGGGCAACGCCACCGCCACCTCGGTTGCGGGCATTTTTGCCGCCGGCGACGTGCAGGATCATGTCTATCGGCAGGCGGTGACCAGTGCGGGCACCGGTTGCATGGCCGCACTCGATGCGGATGCCTATCTGGATAGCATAAAATAGCAAACTCGCCTATTGACGGGAAGTTTCAGGTATTTTCGCCTGAAACTGCTTGCTGGTATTGGTGTTTCGCATTTTTCGCCAATCATTGCCATGACGACGCGCAAATCCCCTCCGCCCGCTCCCCGTGCTCCCCACGCGACTGATGCCGTGTTCCGCGCTGAAATGGATGCCGACGGGGTGGTGCCGATCAAGGCCACGCCCCGCGCGGCGCTCGACAAACCAAAACCCAAACCCATCGCCAGCCATCGCCAGCGCGACGAAGCCAACGTGCCGCTGGAATTATTGAAAGACACCTCCGGCTGGGACAGCGACATTGACACCGGCGATCTGATTTCATTTCTCCGCCCAGGGCTGCCTGGCGATATTTTGCGCAAACTCAAACGCGGCCACTGGGTGGTGCAGGCCAGCCTCGATCTGCACGGCATGACCACTCTTTCAGCGCGCACCGAACTGGCCAAATTCCTGGCCTTCGCCCGCCACGGCGGGGCGCGCTGTGTGTGCATCATCCACGGCAAGGGTTATCGCTCGGCCAACGGCGTGCCACTGATCCGCAACAAAGTGCGGCTGTCGCTCTCACAGCGCGAGGAGGTGCTGGCCTTTTGTGATGCCGCCCCAGCCGATGGCGGCGCGGGGGCGGTGGTGGTGTTGCTGCGATCATCCTGAAGCAGCACGGGAGCGGATTATTGCGATAATGTGCGGGCGCGCTTTTCCGCAGCCAGCCCATAAAAAAATCGAATGAATTCGCTGTCCATCAAACACTTTGCCATTCTTGCCGCCTGCCTGTTTGCCTTGATCGCGGCGACCTGGCTGACCCACATCGGCGAACGCAAACTCGCCAACCCCGATGAGGGCCGCTACAGCGTGTTGGCCATGCACATGGCGGACACGGGTGATTTTGTCACCCCGCGCCTCAACGGCCTCAAATATTTTGAAAAGCCGCCCATGCAGTATTGGATGACGGCAGTCGCCTTCAACACCTTTGGCAAAAGTGAGTGGAGCGCGCGCCTGTACACCGCGCTCGCCGGCTTGCTGTCGATTTTGCTGGTGTCCTATACCGCGGCCAGGCTGTTCACCCGCGAGATCGGCGTGTTCACCGCACTCGCCTTGGTGGCCTGCCCGTACTACATGATGCTCGCGGAAATTGTCACCCTCGACATGGGGCTGACGCTCTGGACGACCCTGTCGGTGTGTGGTTTTTTATTGTCGCAGCGCGGCCTGCCGCATCCCCCATCCAAAACCGAGAAGCTGGGCTGGCTGCTGACCGGCTGGGCGGCTGCGGGCGCGGCGGTGTTGTCAAAGGGATTGATCGGACTGGTGTTTCCGGCCGCCATTTTGTTTTTGTATTGCCTGATCCAATGGGACTGGCGGCGGCTGGCACGCATCAACTGGCTGTCCGGCTTCCTGATTTTTTTTCTGGTCGCCGCACCTTGGTTTGTACTGGTGGCGCAACAAAATCCTGAGTTCCTGCAATTTTTTTTCATCCACGAACACTGGCAACGCTTCACCACCACCCAATCACGGCGGGTGCAGGCGTGGTGGTTTTTCCTGCCGATATTGTTTGTCGGCTGCATGGCGTGGGCGTTGATGCTGATTCCGGCCATGCTGCGCGGCTGGCAGGCAGGCCACCATCAGGCCATGGCTACCTCCGATGGCACACGCCCGTTCAAACCCTTGCGGTTTGTGATTCTCTGGATCGTTTTTATCGTGTTTTTTTTCAGCATATCCGGCTCGAAACTGCCCGCCTATGTGCTGCCGGTGTTTCCGTTCATCGCCATGGTGCTGGCATTTTTCATCGCCGCCACCCCAGGGCGGCGGCTGGCATGGCATGTCGCACCGGTGGTGCCCATCGCCCTGCTGCTCGCCTGGTATCTGAATACCCAGCCATCGATCCGCGCCCGCAACGCCTTTGAATTGGCGCTGTACCGCGACTACGCCGACATCCTCACCGTCGCCCTGGTGGCGCTGGCCATCGGCACGGCCATGGGGGTGGTGTTTTTCTGGCGCAACACCAAAGTATCCAAACGCTGGGGCGTGACCCTTGTCGCCGTGGCCAGTGTGGTGATGGTCAACCGTGTCGCCACCGGCTATGAAAAACTGTCGCCGCTGCAATCCGGCCACGCCATGTCGCAGGCCATCGCCAAAAGCCTGACCGCCGACACCCGCCTGTACGCGGTCAACACCTACGACCAGACCGCGCCGTTTTACCTCGGACGCCAGCTCACGCTGGTCGATTACGTTGATGAATTTTCCATGGGTCTGAAAAGCGAGCCGCACAAACACATCGCCAGGCTGGAGGATTTTCCGCCCGCCTGGCAGGCACCCGGCGCGGTGATCGCCATCATCCCGCCGCAGGATGTCGATAAAATGCAAGAACTGGGTTTGCACTTTGATATTATTTTCGAGTCGCCGCGCCGGGTTGCGATTGCCAAGCGCCAATAAAATTCAACGGACCATATTTTGAACCTGACCAGCTTTGGCTTGATCCTCACCGGCGTATTGCTCAACGCGCTGGCGCAATTGCTGCTCAAGGCCGGCACCAACCGCATCGGCGTATTTGAGTACAGCACAGCCAACCTGCTGCCCATTGGCAAGGCGATTGCCATGCAGCCGCACATCCTCGGCGGGCTGGCCTGTTATGGCATCAGTGTGGTGGTGTGGATCATGGCGCTGTCGCGCGTGCCGGTGTCGATGGCCTACCCGATGTTGTCCATTGGTTATGTGGTCAACGCGGTTGCCGCGTGGTATTTGTTTGGCGAATCATTGGCCGCGCAAAAGCTGATTGGCATCGCGTTTATTTGCCTCGGCGTCTGGCTGGTGGCGAAATCATCATGAGTGGCTACCTGAAATTCGCCGGCCCCATCGTCACCCCGGCGATGGCCGATGCGGTCAGGGAAACCCTGTTGTCCGGCTGGCTGACCAGCGGGCCGCGCGTGGCCGAATTTGAAGCGGCGCTGTCGCACTATCACGCCAGCCGCCCCACGCGTGTGTTCACCTCCGCCACGGCGGCGATGGAGGTGGCACTCCACGTCTGCGGCATCGGCGCAGGGGCCGAAGTCATCACTTCGGCCATGACTTTTTTTTCGGTCGGCAACATGATCGAAAAAGTCGGTGCCACCACCGTGTTCGTCGATTGCGACCCCATCACCCGCAACATCAACCTCGATGCAGTCGAGGCCGCCATCACGCCGAAAACCCGCGCCATCGTGCCGACCCACTTCGGCGGCCTGCCGTGTGACATGGACAGGCTTTATGCCATCGCCAAAAAACATCATCTGCGGGTGATCGAGGACGCGGCGCTGGCAATAGGCAGCACGTGGAAAGGCGCGCCGATAGGCGGCTTTGGCGATATTGCCACCTTCAGCTTCCACCCCAACAAAAACCTGACCACCATCGAAGGCGGGGCGGCGGTATTTGCCGATGCCGATGAAGCCAGGCGTGCCGAGGTGCTGCGTTTTCACGGCATCCGCCGGCTCAATGACGGTACACGGGATGTTGAGGTGGCTGGCGGAAAATTCAACCTGAGTGATGTGTCCGCGCGCCTGGGGCTCGAACAACTCAGGCATCTTGACGAATGGAATGCGCGCCGCCAGCAACTCGCCGCACAATACTTTGCGCAGCTCGCACCCGTGGCCGATTCGCTGGGCATGGTGCTGCCCGCCCGTGCTTACGCAGGTGAGGAAAGCGGCCACAGTTGGAACATGTTTTCGATATTGCTGCCGCTGGACAAAATGGACATCACGCGCAAACAATTCATCGACGCCATGCACGCGCAACAAATCGGCATCGGTGTTTCCTATGAAGCCATGCACCTCACCACCCTGTTTCGCGGCAAAGGCCACCGTGAGGGCGAACATCCCCACGCCGAATGCATCGCCCGCCAGACTGTCGCCCTGCCGCTGCACGCCGCCATGAATGACGCCGATGTGGCGCGTGTGTGTCATGCCCTGATCGCGCAGGTCAAGCGATAATATGGCCATGAACATCCCTCTGCTGTCCGTCGTCATCCCCGTCTACAACGAAGAGGACGGCCTGCCCGCCTTGTTTGCGAGGCTATATCCCGCGCTCGACAAGCTCAATATCGCCTACGAAATCATTTTCACCAACGACGGCTCGAAGGACAAATCGGCGGCGGTGCTGCGTGAACAATTCCAACAACGCCCCGATGTGACACGCGTCATTTTGTTCAATGGCAATGGCAATTACGGCCAGCACATGGCGATAATGGCCGCGTTTGAGCATTGCCGCGGTGCGCGCATTGTCACCCTCGACGCGGATTTGCAAAACCCGCCAGAGGAAATCGGCAACTTGCTGGCGGCGATGGATCAAGGCCACGATTACGTCGGCTCGATCCGCAAGCTGCGCCAGGATTCGGCCTTTCGCCGTCATGCCTCGCGCGCCATGAACCGGCTGCGCGAACGCATCACCAGCATCAAAATGACCGACCAGGGCTGCATGTTGCGCGCCTACAGCCGCGATATCGTTGATGCCATCAACAGCACAAAAGATTCATCCACCTACATTCCCGCACTCGCCTACTCATTCGCGCACCACCCGACTGAAATCGAAGTCGCGCATGAGGAACGCTTCGCCGGCGAATCAAAATATTCACTGTTCAAATTAATTCAGCTCAATTTTGATTTGATGACCGGTTTTTCGACCGCGCCTTTGCAAATATTTTCGTTCATTGGCATTGCCATTTCATTCCTGTCAATTTTGTTTGTGGTTTATCTGGCAGCACGCAGGCTGGTCATCGGCCCTGAAGAAGGCGGCTTGTTCACGCTGTTTGGCATCGCCTTTTTTCTCATCGGCGTCACCCTGTTTGGCATTGGCCTGCTCGGCGAATATGTCGGCCGCATCTACGAGCAGGTGCGGCTGCGGCCGCGCTACATGATTGAGGGCATTCTGGAAAAAAAACCATAATGCGTGCCGATTGCGTTTCAAACAAAACCGGCACTCTGCCCCTTTCCCGGAAAAACCTGACGGCACGTTGTCAGGCGCATGTCCGGGGCCCAAGTTTCGATGCGTGATGACACCACAACAATTGGGCCCCTGCCTTCGCAGGGGAAGGTGTCCACTGCGGTTGACAAATGACGCCCGCCGCCAGCGCCGTGGTATTCGCCTATCACAACGTCGGCGTGCGCTGCCTGGCCGCGCTGCTCGCGCAAAATGTGCATGTATGTTTGGTGGTCACACACCACGACAACCCCGTTGAGACCATCTGGTTTGACAGCGTGCGTGCATTGGCCGAAGCCAACAACATCGAGGTGGCGACGCCCGATGACCCCAACACGCCTGAATTCATCGCCCGCATCAAAGCCCTGCAACCAGACTTTCTGTTTTCGTTTTATTACCGGCAGATGTTGTCGCCCGACATGCTGGCAGTGGCACCGCGCGGCGCATTCAACATGCACGGCTCGCTCTTGCCCAAGTACCGAGGCCGGGTGCCGATCAACTGGGCGATCATCAAGGGCGAAACCGAAACCGGCGCGACCCTGCATGAAATGGTCGAAAAACCGGATGCGGGGCGCATCGTCGATCAACTGGCGGTTGCCATTGGTGCCGACGAAACCGCACGCGACGTGTTTGATAAAGTCACAGCCGCCGCCGAAAGCATTATTACGCGCGCGGTTCCGCTGCTGATTTCGGGGGAAGCCACATTGCGTGCGCAGGACTTGGCGGCGGGGTCTTATTTTGGCGGACGCTGCGCGGCGGACGGCATCATCCATTGGCATGACTCGGCCAAAAACATTCATAATCTGGTGCGTGCGGTGGCTCCGCCCTATCCGGGTGCGATGACCCGCATGAACGGCGAAAATGTGAAAATCACCAAAACCCAACACATGCCCGCCGCCCTGAGCCATGCCAAGCCAGGGTTTGTGAATATTGCACGTGACAGGGTGATTGCGCTGTGCGGTGAAGGCAGCATGTTGCGTGTGCTCGAAGCCGAAATTGATGGCCGGCCACACAATGAATTGATGCTCGCGGTGCGTTTTGGTGATGGGGTTCATGCCATGACCGCGCCGGACTGAAACGCCGCACACAACCACCCATCTGCATTTTTGAAATACAACAGCGACGCACACATGAAAAAAATCCTCATCCTCGGTGTCAATGGTTTCATCGGCCACCACCTGACCAAAAGCATCATGGACAACACCGACTGGCATGTCTATGGCATGGACATGAACACCGACCGCGTGACGCCGTTCCTGGGCAATCCGCGCTTCCATTTTTTCGAGGGCGACATCACCATCAACAAGGAATGGATCGAGTACCACATCAAAAAATGCGATGTGTTGCTGCCGCTGGTGGCCATCGCCACGCCCTCCACCTATGTGCAGGATCCGCTCAGGGTGTTCGAGCTCGATTTCGAGGCCAACCTGCCGTTCATCCGTTCGTGTGTGAAATACAAAAAGCGGGTGATTTTTCCCTCGACATCGGAAGTCTATGGCATGTGTGCCGACGCGGAGTTCGATCCACTCAACTCCAACCTGGTGTTGGGCCCGATTGAAAAACAACGCTGGATTTATTCGTGCTCCAAACAATTGATGGATCGGGTGATCTACGCCTATGGTTCGCGCGGCGAGCTTGATTTCACACTGTTCCGGCCGTTCAACTGGATCGGCGCCGGGCTCGACAGCATCCACACGCCCAAAGAAGGATCGTCCCGCGTCATCACCCAATTTTTCGGCCACATCGTGCGTGGTGAACCAATCAAACTGGTCGATGGCGGCGCGCAAAAACGCGCCTTCACCTATGTCACCGACGGCATCGCGGCGCTGGTCAAAATCATCGCCAACGAAAACAATGTCGCCAGCGGACAGATTTACAATATCGGCAACCCGAAAAACAATTTTTCGGTGCGCGAGCTGGCCACCATGATGCTCGAACTCGCCAAACAGTACCCCGAATACAAAGACACGGCCGCCAAGGTGAAGCTGATCGAAACCACCTCCGGCGAGTATTACGGCAAGGGCTACCAGGACGTGCAAAACCGCGTGCCGAAAATCACCAACACCATGAAAGACCTCAACTGGTCGCCCACGGTCAACATGGCCGACGCGTTGAAGGGCATTTTTGACCACTATCGGCGTGAGCTCGATGACGCCAAAAATCTGGTGAACTGATGGCCGACAGCAAACCCATCGTTGGCGTGGTCATGGGCTCCCAGTCCGATTGGGATGTCATGCAACGCGCCGCCGAAATCCTGCGCGACTTTGGCGTGCCGTTTGAACACAAGGTGGTCTCGGCGCACCGCACCCCGGATGCCATGTTTGAGTACGCAGCCGGCGCGCGCGCGCGCGGTCTGGCCTGCATCATCGCCGGTGCCGGCGGTGCTGCCCACCTGCCCGGCATGATCGCCTCCAAAACCACCCTGCCTGTGCTGGGTGTGCCGGTGCCAACCAAACATCTGGCCGGACAGGATTCGCTTTATTCCATTGTGCAGATGCCCAAAGGTGTCCCTGTCGCCACCTTTGCCATCGGCGAAGCCGGTGCCGCCAATGCCGCCCTGTTCGCCATCAGCCTGCTGGCCCACGACGACACGGCGCTGGTCGAAAAACTCGCCGCCTATCGTGA
>JANPNJ010000212.1:0-2463 GCA_031427395.1 Burkholderiales bacterium | reverse complement strand
AGAATATATAAGCTTTTCCCATGCCAACCAGACTATTTTGAGTGCCTCAACCACGGCGCAGCAGGCTGTCAAATATGGCGGAGATCAACCGGGAAGTGCGGCTTCGGCCGTTATGTGGCGAGATCGCACGACAGCAAACTCAATCCCGCTGCTAGGGTCCTATTTCACGTCGGGGCACGCCAAGCCGGTATCGCCGGCTGTTAGTGCGGCACAAATGATGGAGGGCGCATGAAGCTTCTTTCTATTGATCATGCTCGGGCGATATGGCTGATGCCTATGAACGATATCAACCCAAAAGGAAAATATATTTTTCCATTACTGCTTGGGTTGATTGATAAATACAAATTCCGGGATGTCCCAAATTTGCAGGAAGCGTTTAAAAAACAACAAGGCATACGATTGGGGGGCGGTGCTTTCGATATTCCCAAAACGGGAACTCTGGCACTGGATTTTTTCTATCTTTAATGACGGTTTAGTAGCGGATACTCGATCATCGACTGACGATTCCGAGTTGTTTCTCAAAGAAGTTTTTAATTGGGGATCGAAAGAGTTCGGAATTCAGCTCCCCGCTGCTATTACCAGACAGTATCTCAGCGAATTTAACTTTGAACTTGATCACCCTCTCAGTTCTATCAATCCGAAACTTGCGGCAATTGGGAAAAAATTGGGCGAAAAGATTGGAGATGAGAATATCGACGCGTATGAATTTTCTGGCATCTCGTTTGGAAAACAATGGACCGGATCAGGAATGCGGCCACAGGTGCCGTTTCGGATTGAACGCGCTAACAATTCTTTAGCAAAAGACAATCGATTTTGGACATCAGCGCCGCTGCGTACAAACGACCATATGAACCTAGTAGACGGGATTGTGGCTTTATTGAAGCGCTAGAGAGGAGATGGGAATAGGGGGCGCCTAACTTCGTCCTAAACCAAAGTCAGCACCCCATGAACATCATCATCCTCGGCGGTGGCATCGGCGGCCTCGCCACCGCGCTTTCGCTGCACGCGGCCGGCATCTCCTCTCGCGTTTATGAATCCACACCCGAGGTCAAACCACTCGGTGTCGGCATCAATGTGCTGCCGCACTCGGTACGCGAGCTCACCGAACTAGGCTTGCAGGCGAAACTCGACGCCATCGGCATCCGCACGCAGGAGCTGGTCTACGCCACCAAGCGCGGCGAGATCATCTGGCGCGAACCGCGCGGCATGTTCGCCGGATACCACTGGCCGCAGTTCTCGATCCATCGCGGCGAGTTGCAAATGCTGTTGTATGAGGCGGTGTTGGAGCGTCTCGGGCCTGATGCAGTCGTCACCGGGCATCGCGCCGTGGCGGTCACACAGGATCATGCCGGTGGCGCGAGTGGTTCGAGCAGCACGGGCGCTACCGCGCATTTTGTTGATACCAGTGGCAACCCATTGCCAAGCGCCAGCGCCGATCTGGTCATCGCTGCCGACGGCATTCATTCGGCGATTCGTGCACAGTTTTTTCCCGCTGAAGGTCCGCCGGTGTGGAGCAAACGCATCCTGTGGCGCGGCACCACGATAGCCAAGCCCTTTCTCACCGGTGCCTCGATGATGCTGGCCGGTTATGCCTGGAAAAAATGGGTGTGCTATCCGATCCGCCAGCTCGACGATGTGGATGGCGAAAAACGCCAGATCATCAACTGGATTGCCGAGCTGACGTTTGACTCGACCAGCCTGCACGCGCCGGAAGACTGGAACCGTGTGGGCAAACTCGACGACTTCACGCCCGATTTTGAAAAATGGAATTTCGGCTGGATGCATGTGGGCAAGATGATCCGCGACACGCAAGCGGTGTACGAATACCCGGTGAGCGACCGCAACCCTGCCCCCACCTGGGTGCAGGGACGCTGCGTGCTGCTGGGTGACGCCGCGCATGCGATGTATCCGATTGGCTCAAACGGCGCATCACAGGCGATTCTCGATGCGCGCAAGCTCGCCTATGAACTGGCCACGCAGCCGACGATTGAAACCGCACTGGCTGCTTACGAAGCCGAGTGTTTGCCCGCCACCGCCAAGCTGCTCAAACTCACCCGCGCCGAAGGGCCGGACGCAGTAATGCAGCGGGTCGAGGAGCGCGCGCCCGGGAATACCGGTCAGCGCAACGTCACCAGGTTGAGCGCACTTGGCAGCGCACACGGCTCTTCATCAAACGCGATATCACCGGAAGCATCGGGTGCACCACTCGCGGCCAGATCACGGAAACCGAACAACGACGCGTCCATCAGATGCGACGGCGTGATGCTCGACAGGCTGGTGGCAATCGATTCGATCCGCCCCGGAAAACGCTTGTCCCACTCCGCCAGCATCTGCTTGACCTCGCGCCGCTGCAGCGTCTCTTGCGCGCCGCACAGATTGCACGGGATGATCGGGAACTGTTTGACGGCGGCGAAGCGTTCGAGATCAGCTTCTTTCACATAGGCAAGCGGGCGGATCACGACA
>JANPNJ010000211.1:0-7649 GCA_031427395.1 Burkholderiales bacterium | reverse complement strand
GGCTGCGGCTGCGACCGGAGTGGGCTTGGTGGGCGCGGCAGGGGTTGCGGGAGGTGCAGGTGTGGCCGCGACGGCTGGCGCAGGCGTCACCCCCGCCTTGGCCGCGCGTGCGGCGGCCTGTTCGCTGTAGCGTTCGGCATCGGCCAACTTTTGCTGCTCGATGGATTTGGCGCGCAGTTGGGCAATGGCCTCGTTTTGTTTGGCGATGGCCGCGTTTGAGTCCTCCAGTGATGGGATATTGCCTGCCACCAATGCCTGCAATTTTGGTCGGTCAATGAACCCCTTGACCACGGCAAATTGCTCCGCCGTGGCATTTTCGTTGCGTTGCATGACAGCCATAATGCGCACAATTTTTTCGGTGGCCTGGTTGGTTTTGACATTGGCGGGTCCAAACAATATCCGCTCGGTGCGGCTGTCCGATGCCTCGACCTTGTCATTGGCCGTGATTGACACATTGAACACCAAGTCACGATTCTGTTTCAGCGCTTTTTCGTACTTGGCATAAATGGCGCGCTGTTTTGCTTGAATGGACATTGAATGGTCGTTGCGGATTTTGTAGGCCTTTCTCGATGCATCCTGCGCCTGGCTATTTTTGGCTTTTGCCAAATCGCTGTCTTTGGCGCGTTCCGCCTCGCGCCGCTCTTTGTACAAGGCGGTGCTGTCGGCCTCAAGCGCGGCCACCTGCGCCTGCAAATCTGGCGGCAGGGTATTCAGTTCGTCGAGCTCTCGGCGCATGGCGGCTTCCGCCGCGCGGTATTGGCGCAATTGCTCGAGTGTGGGCGGGATGGAGTAGAGCGCCGATGCGCCAAATGTCACCGGCTCATTTTTGAAGTCAGGACAAAATTTGCCTGACGGCACCCGCTGGGATGGTGTCTGCATCCCCCAGCCCTCGGGTGGCGGCAACAACGCCGCCCGCATCGCTGCCGCGCCGCGCGCAAACAATTCCTTTTGCTGCGGCGTTGGATCCCGCTCCTTGGTTTCACACAGATAGTCGGCGTATGCCATGGAAGACCAAGCCACCATCGCCAATGCCGCACAGATTTGCCGGGTTCGGGTGATATTCATCATGCCTCCAAAGAAAATGGTGATGCAGGTCAGCACATCATACGCACACCGGGCGGGGAATTTCATCCCCTGATTGAGGGGTCGCTGTAATCCGCTACGGGTCGTTCCGGATGCGCACATAACTGGCAAACCGCGGCACACCGTTGTTGGTGAAATCCCGGTAGGTGTAGGTGATGGTGCTGCCAACAGGCGGGGGGGTTTTGCGCGCGGCGTCGGTAAAACCGGTGCCGATTTTGAATACCACCCCTGCTGGGGTTTTCACCTCCAGCGCCCCCAGCATCCCCTGGTACTTTCCCTGGCCGGGAATATGCGCGACCACCACCGCCTCGGTATCCAGATGTTTTTTCAGTTTCAACAACGTATTGCCGCGACCCGTGACATAGGGTGCGTCCGCGCGATGCAGCATCAGCCCTTCCCCGCCGCCCTTCACCACGTCGTTCAACAGCAAATTGAGCGCCGCCCGGTCAGGCACACGCATTTGTTCGGCCACCTTCAATTGCTGCCAATTCAGCGCCGCCGCCACCTGTTGCAGCCGCGCGATCCGCTCGCTGAACGTGCCGACGCCATCGGGCTGCTCAAAAATCATGTAGGTGATTTTTTGCCATTCGGCATCAACCGGCACCTGTCTGCGCACCGCCCCCGACAACACCTCGAATTTCTGCCGCCCCATCCACAATTCGCCATCCAGTGGTGTGGGGGGTAATTTGGCAAGAAACCAGGCTGGGGCGTTAACCACATTGCCGCTGCGGAATCGCAGGGTTTTGCCATCCCAGACTGCACGCACCCCGTCATATTTTTCGCTGACCAAATATTGGCTGACGTCCACGTCGGGCCCGAGCACATTGGCCAGCAACAGCGGCTTACCCTCGGCGAACTGAGTCAAAACCAACAACAATCCAACAAACAAGCCGGCACATTTCATGGCGTGATTCCCATTAGTGAATGTCAGCGTGCATTTAACCACCATTGCGCGTGTGGGCATCCATGTCAGTGCCGAATGCCCGCAAACATGGCAGAATCCGCCATCGGTGGTCCTTGTGGCTTGGCGCAGGCTTGCCAAATATCGCGCAGGGTGGACACCCAGACTCCAATCGAGGCCAGCATGGAAAAACTCAAAGCACTGTGGAAAATCTATTTTTCATCCATTAACGCGATCATCCGTGCAGGCCTCGGGCTGGGCCTGGTGGTGGTGTTTGTGGCGTACTACGTCTTTGATGAGCCGGTCAAGCTATTGCAAAACCTGGAATGGCATTCCTACGACACCCGCATGCGTGCCACCATGCCGGAAACCATTGACCCGCGCATCGTGGTCATTGACGTGGATGAGCGCACCCTTGCCGCCGAGGGCCGCTGGCCGCTGGGGCGCGACAAATGGGTGGCGCTGCTGACCAACAGTTTTGAGAAATACAAACTCAAGGTGATGGGCTTCGACGTATTGTTCACCGAGCCTGACACCACCTCCGGCTTGTCCAATCTCGAGGCGCTGGCCAAGGGACCACTTAAAAACAGTGATGAATTCCAGTCCAAGTTGCGCGAGCTGCGCCCCCAACTGGACTATGACCGGCTGTTTGCGGATGCGATAAAAAAATATCCGGTGGTGCTGGCTTTTGCCGGCAACAATGAACGCAAGGGACTCGAAAACCTGACCCTCGGTGTGTTGCCCCAGCCGTCTTTCACACAGGAGACATTTGGCAACCGCTCGTTTGCCTCGCTGACAATCGACGGCTTCAGCGGCAATCTGCAAATATTCCAGGACAATGCCGCCGCGACCGGACACATCCTGCCCGACATTGATGCCGACGGCCTGCTCCGGCGCGTGCCGATGTTCATTCAATACAAGAGCGGCTATTACGACTCGCTGTCGATTGCCGTCTATCGCACTTTTCTGGACAACGAGGCGCTCAAGGTGTCGATGCGGGATGACGAAGGCGACGGGGTCAACCGCTTCAAGGAAGTGGCTATCGGCAACAAGACAAAAGTGAAATTGGATTCGCGCGGCACCGCGCTGATTCCGTACCGAGGCCGCAGCCCGATGTTTCGTTATATTTCCGCCACCGACATCATGCAGGGCAAGCTGACACCCGGCGAGCTTGAGGGCAAGATCGGCATTGTCGGCTCCTCCGCGCAGGGGCTGTTTGATTTGCGTGCCACACCGGTCGGCGAAGTTTATCCGGGGGTGGAGGCGCACGCCAACATGATTTCCGGCTACCTCGACAACACCATCAAATACAAGCCGCCATCCGAGCGCGCCATGAACGCCCTCACCATTTTGCTCATCGGCTTGCCGCTGGCCCTCGCGCTGGTCAAGCTCAATCCCCTCTGGTCAACCGTGACAGTGGTGGCCACCGCCGTTTTTCTGGCCGTGGTGAATTTGTATTACTGGAACAACAACGTGGTGCTGCCCATCGCCGTGCCGCTGTTGCTGATTGCCGCGCTGTACATGCTCAACATGGCCTATGGTTTTTTCATCGAGGCGCGCAGCAAAAAAGCCATCACCGGCATTTTCGGCACCTATGTTCCCAAGGAGCTGGTGGAGGAAATGGCGAAAAATCCGGCCGCCTATTCGACCAAGGGCGAAACCCGCGACATGACGGTGTTGTTTTCGGATGTGCGCAATTTCACCTCCATTTCCGAAGGCCTGTCGGCGACCGAGCTGACTGCCATGATGAACGCCTACCTCACCCACATGACCGAGACCATCCAGCGTGAGCGCGGCACCATCGACAAATACATCGGTGACGCGATCATGGCCTTTTGGGGGGCACCACTGCACGACGATCAGCACGCCCTGCACGCGCTGCGCTCCGCCATCGCCATGCAGCAGCAGATCAAGGACATCGCCCCGGATTTCATCAAACGCGGCTGGCCGAAGCTCGAAATTGGTGTCGGCCTCAATTGCGGACCGATGAACGTCGGCGACATGGGCTCGGCGTTTCGCCGCGCTTACACCGTGCTGGGTGACGCGGTCAATCTGGCCTCCCGGCTGGAGAGCTTGACCAAGGAATATGGTGTGGGCATCCTGGTGTCGGAAAATATTGTCAAGACTGTTCCGGACGTGATTTACCGCGAGATGGACCGGGTGCGCGTCAAAGGCAAGCAGGAACCGATCAGCATTTATGAGCCGTTGGACTTCAAAGGCAAAGTGGCGGATCAACTGATTGACGAGACCGATCGCTTTCATCGTGCGCTGGATCGTTACCGCGAGCAACGCTGGGACGACGCCGAAAAAATTCTGGTGACCCTGTCCGAGGCCGACCCGGCACGCAAGGTGTACAAGCTCTACCTCGAACGTGTCGCCAATTTGCGCCACACCCCGCCTGGGGAGAATTGGGATGGGGTGTTTACGTTTACGACGAAATAATTCCCGCAATAAACGAATTTGAAAGTTGTTCATTGGTGGGCGTTTTCAAACAAAAGTGCTTGAAAACACCCGTCAATATTGGACTTTTCCAATTATTTCTCCAGCAAATGCAGCCGCGATAATGGCAGCATGATATCCGCGCCCCCTCCGCTCCCCGCCATCACCTACCCCCACGAAATCCCGCCGCCTCCCGGCGAAGCCATCCGCGTTGCCGATGGCATTTTCTGGATTCGCATGCCACTGCCGTTTGCGCTCGACCATATCAATCTGTGGATATTGGCGGACGGTGACGGCTGGACACTGGTGGACACCGGCTACGGCGTGGCTGCCACACACGCGCTGTGGGAGCGCCACTTTGCCAAAACCATGCAGGGTCGCCCGGTCAAGCGCATCGTCGTCACCCACTTTCACCCGGACCATGTCGGCTGCTGCGCGTGGCTGCACGACAAAACCGGCGCGCCGGTGTGGATGACCAACGGCGAATATCTTTCCGCGCACGCGGCGGCGGGTGACTTTGCCGGCTTTGACATCGCCAACTCGGCGGCGCTGTTTGTCGCCCACGGCCTGGCGCGCGCGCGGCCGGATTTCATGGAGGCGCAACAGGCGCGCAAACGATCCTACCAACGCGGCGTGCCCACCGTGCCGACCCGTTTCAACCGGCTGATGGAGCACGACGAAATGGTCATTGGCACACGCACCTGGCGCATCATCACCGCCTTTGGCCATGCCCCCGAACATGCCTGCCTGTATTCGGCTGACGATAAAATTTTGATTTCCGGAGACCAGGTGTTGCCGCGCATCACCACCAATGTCGGTGTGTGGGGCAACCAGCCCGAGGGCAATCCACTGAAACTTTTTTTGGCGAGCATGGACAAATTCCGCCCGTTGCCCGCCGACACGCTGGTGCTGCCGTCACACGACCGGGTGTTTACCGGGCTGCATGTGCGCCTCGACCAACTGCGGGATCATCATCAACTCAGGCTCGATGAATTGGCGGCGGCACTCGACACCCCAAAAACCGCCGCCGAAATTTTGCCGGTGCTGTTCCGCCGCCCGCTTGACCAACACCAGTTGGTGTTTGCCATCGGCGAGGCCATCGCGCATTTGCATTATCTTTGGCATGAAGGCCGGGTCACGCGCAGCCGTGATGCCGAGGGGGTGTGGATGTTTCAGCAGGTGGGGTGAGGGTGAGGAAGTGGGAAGGTGAGGAAGTGAGGAAGTGAGGAAGTGAGGAAGTGAGGAAAACCTGAGCCGTTGGGGATTTTCCTCACCTCCTCACCTCCTCACTTTGCACCTCCTCACCTATTCAACCGGCTCCACCGCAGGCAACGTAATTGAAAAGATCGTGCCGTGCGCATCACCCGGCTCGACAATCACCTGGCTGGCGACGCTGACTTCGCCGCCCATGCGCTCAATGACTGTTTTCACAAACACGAGGCCAAGGCCGATGCCGTCGGCGACGGGCTGCCCGGCCTGGTGGATGCGCTGAAAACGCTGGAACAATTTCGACATGTTTTCCGGGGCGATGCCCATGCCCTCGTCGGCGACATCAATGCGCCAGTTGTTTGCCACTTTCACCAAAGAAAGCGTGGTGGTGGTGTGGTCGGGGCTGTACTTGACGGCGTTGGACGCCAGATTGATGACGGCGCGGATCACAAGATCGCGGTCACCCGACACCCACGCCTCATCCACGGTGAAATTGGTTTTCACCTTGATTGATTTGGCATGTGCAATCGATTCGGCCTCATCCTTGGCCTCCATCAGCACCTCAGTCAACTCCAGCGGCTGGAAGTCGGCGGGCCTGGCGCGCTCGGCCTTGGCCAGACGCAGGAAATCATCGGCCATGTTCAAGGTGCGGCGTGAATATCGGCCGATGCGCTCCACCAGCACCGCCTGGGGAATGGCATCCGGGCTTTCCTTGGCCATTTCCAGCAGCATGAGGATCGAGGCTTGCGGCGAGCGCATGTCGTGCGACAAAAACCGCAGCGCCTCGTCGCGGCGGCGTTCCGACTCACGCAGCGGGGTGATGTCGGCGATGGTCACAATCAATCCGGTGGCCTCGCCTGTGTGGGCATAAAAGGGCGCGAATTGCACCACACAATCATATTCGGTGGCGGGGGAAACCGTCTTGGCCTCCACTGTCATTGGTACCACCTCGCCGCTGCCAATGGAATTGGCATTGGCTGTGGCCACGCGCATTTGTTCAAGCAAAGTGGTCCAGGCCGTGCCATCTCCTGGCCGCACCAGGGCCAACACATCGAGCAACATGCGCCCGGACAGCGGCGCGGATGCGCTGTCGTCGGCCGGGCGCAACAGACGTTCGGCGGCGGAATTGGACAGGATCACCCGGCCGTCATGGTTGGCCACCAGCGCTGCGGTGGGCATGCCTTCGATGGTGTCACTGACAAAACGTTTGAGGTTGCGCAGCCGCTCGGTGGCCGCCGTGACGGCCTCGATGCGCGCGGCGATCACATCGGGAATGCGGCTTTCACCGGACACGCGCTTTTTCGGTGTCACGGACAGGGGCAACACCACCTCCGGGTCGGACGTGAGGCGCGCCAGTTCCTGGTCAAAATAACGTTGGGTGGCCTCCAGCTTGCGCCAGCTCCAGATCGGGTAGGAAAGGATCACGGCAACCATGGCCAGCACCGGCGACACCCAAACCATGCCATAACGAAACAACAATGGTGTCACCACCGCCAACACCAGCAACGCCGCCAATGCCAGCAAAATCGACGCCCTCGGCGTGAGCCACAGATAACCGCCCATCACCACCAGCACCATCAGCGCGGCAAGCATGGCCGATGCCGTTGCATCGCTGGCGCGCAAATGAATGCCTTCGGCGATGCCCTGCAACACATTGGCGTGGATTTCGATACCTGGCATCGCCCGCGATCCACCCGAGACGGGTGTCGGATACTCGTCGCCGAGGCCGGTGGCAGTCAGGCCGAGCAGGATGATTTTGTCCTTGAGTGCCATGGCCGGCACATCGCCGCGCAGAATATTGATGGCCGGTATCACGGCGAAGTGTCCCGGCGGCCCGGCATAGGGGACACGGTATGTCCCATCCTCCACCCATGTGGCGGCAGAGACGGGCAACTGTGGGATGGTTTTTTGCGCGGCGAGTTGGATGTTTAGCGCCGCCACGGCATCAGCGTGGGCGTTGGACTGCACCAGCGCCTCAAATCCCAGCAATCGATATTTGGCTTCGCCCGCGCCGCCG
>JANPNJ010000210.1:0-5659 GCA_031427395.1 Burkholderiales bacterium | reverse complement strand
GCCGCCGTGTCCGGATTTTATTATTCGCATCCGCAGTCGCAATATTTTGCCGTCGGCAAAATCGACCACGACCAGGTTGCGGATTACGCCAAGCGCAAAGGCTGGAGCATACCGATGGCGGAGCGGTGGCTGGCGCCAAATCTTTAGTCATGACACATTCAGTCATTCGCAAACCGCTCATTTATCTGGACAACAATGTTGTCAGCGATTTGGCAAAAAAATCACTGTCAGGAGCAGACATTTTCAGGTTGTGTGAATGTGAAAGCGCCTGTTTTGCGTTCAGCGAATACTCAGTTTCTGAAGCAATCAAAGGTAACAAGGCAGAACATATAGCCGCTCGCGCATTGGTTATCGATAATTTGGCGCACGTATGGATTCCTGATCATCGTTGGCAAATAGATTTAGGCTTTATCCGTTTTCTCACTTCCGAAGTTGACGATACCACTACGGAAATTCCACTTTTTGATTCGTTTGCAGGCTTACTTGTGCACAAACCACCGCAGAAAAACGTGGCAATTCCAGCTAACTACGCTGCTGCACACGAAGCCTGCGTGAAAATAAGCGGCAGGATTGATGAATCAATTCTCGAAAATTCAATGTTGTCCATCGAATCCGTTCGCAAAGCGCTAAAGGCGGCGGGTCAAACTGTGCTACCGGCGCAAATAAACCTTATATTGGCAAAATCAGTATTGGAGAGGTACCAGATACCGGTTACGGATTCTGCAGCGCTTATTTGCAAAGTGGCAATGGGTGGCGCCACTTTGGATCGAATATGTCCCGCACTGGAAATTGAGGAGTGGCTGGGGAATTTTCGCGGAAGCGATCAATTGAGAGCGAGCCCATCAAATAGTTACGATTTCTTTCATTTGGCAGCATGCTTGCCAATTTGCGATTTCTTTGTTTCAAATGACAACGACGCGATCAAAGCCGCAAAATATGTGGCAGCGCATTCTCAGCATAAAATAGCGAAGGCAATCAAGCCAATTGGATCGGAGTTGTGATCATGCCGCCAATTTCTGCACCTTCGGCAGGGGTTTTTGCCGTACCTGCCACAACTCATATTGCATCTGCATCCCGAGCCACAAATCTGGTGAGGTGCTCAGCCCCTTCGACAGGCGCATCGCCATCTCCGCGCTGATGCCGGCACGACCATTCAAAATGGCGGACAGGGCCTGACGAGTAACACCCAGGCGGCTTGCCGCTTCAGTGATGCTGAGCGATTCAGGAAAATATTCCTGCAACACTTCGCCCGGATGTGGGGGGTTGAACATGCGGCTCATAAATTTGTCCTCAGTGGTAATCCAAATAGTCAACCAGCTCGGCGTTGTGATTGACAAATCGAAACGTCATCCGCCAATTGCCATTGACAGTGATCGACCATATGCCTTGCTTGTCGCCTTTCAATAAATGCAGACGCCAACCCGGCGTATCAAGATCCTGCGGCGCGGTTGCGTTTTCAAGTGCTGCCAACTGAATGCGCAGTCGGTCGGCATGATGCGGTTGAATGCCTTTTTTGCTGCCGGATCGAAAAAATGCCTCAATCCCCTTGTGGGCAAACGATTTGATCATGGCGCAAGTGTAAAGCTATGCATTACGCCTGTCAAACATCGAAACACCAAAACAGCAAACCACCAATACAGGTAAAATGCTCGCAAGCATTTCCAAAACAACCCAACCCGCGCACGCTCAATGAACTCATCCCGCAACCTGGCAGGCTCCTACACCAGCCTTTCTTCATCAATGAAAACCACCTTGCTCTCGGTTCTCACCATTGTCTGCTGTGCGGTTCCGGCGGCGATGTTTTCGTCGTGGGCGTGGAAGGCGGCGGGGCTGGAAGGCATCCCGCTGGCGTTGGTGACGGTGTTCAGCGCGATGGTATTGGCCACGGCAATGTTTGCGTCGCTCTCCGCGCTGGGCAAGGCGCTCAAAATCACCAAGTAAAACTCGCCATTCGGCGGGCGTTTTCAGGCAAAAAGTGCTGAAACAGCTTGCTGGTGTTTGAGTTTCATGGTTTTACAGTGACTGCAGCCGCCCGGCAATGTTTCCACTGGTTATCAATTCCGCCAGCTCATCGCGCAGCCGCCCGCTCTCCGCCATCGCAAAGCGCCAGTATTTGAGGCGGCCTTGGTAGTCGTCCACAAAACGCATGAAGTCATTGCGGTCCGGCAGCTTTTTCATCGGCAGCCGATCCAGATAGGCGCGGGTCGGTGACACCAGCACCACATTGTCGAGCCACGCGCCGCGCGCCTTGCGCCAGGGCAGCATTTTGTCAAGCCAGCCGGGTACTATCTTGTCGGTGAAATGCGGGTACAGCACCAGACCCTTCTGTTGTGAGTAGGGCAGATGCAAGTGGTAGTCGATGATGCCGCCGTCCCAATAGGTGCCGGCTTTGGCACCGTCGATGTGTTTGACGCCATCGAGGATCAGCGGAATCGAGGCTGAGGCAATCAGCGCATCGGCAAGATTGGTTTCGCTCAAGCGCACATGGTCGGTGTGGAACGCGTCAAATTTTTGGCCGTCAGCCTGGGCAAACGGAATGTGCGCGGGGTCACCCGCATAAAACCAGGTGCGATCCAGAAATTGCCGCAGGTGCCGTCGGCCGACGGCGTTGGCCATGGCAGCAAGCGCAAAGCCGGCATGGGTGCGGCCAGGCGCCTCATGCGCCAACACGCCCTTGCCGCGCACCGCCAGCACATGCAGCCGATAGTGCGGATGGGTGAGCACATCGTGGGCATGGCCGGCAAACAAATCGTCGATCAATTCACGCGCGTCAGCGGTGATTTTGGCAGCGGGTGTATTGCGCGGGTAGTGTTGCTCGCTGTACGACTTGGCCAGCGCTTGCAGTGCAATGCGTGTCGCCTCGCTCGAAAACACTCCGTTGGTGTTGCCCCGGCAAACACACGCAAAGCGCCACGCACCGATGGAGGCACCAATCAAATCAATCGGTGCCGCGCGATTGGCAAAACCTTGCGGCAGCCAATCGGCGAACAGCCATTCGTCGAGTTTTGCCAGACCCAGACCCTTTGGTCCGCCCGCCGCGCCCGGCAGCATGCGGATGTCTGCGGGGTTGAGGCCGTGTTGGCGAATGTGCGCCAGTGCGATGGGTCCCGCTTGAATGTTCAGGTTATTCACAGGCCGAGCTTGCCTTCGACAAAATCAACATAGCCGCGCAACACCAAATCGGGCGCTTCGATGTGGGGATAGTGGCCGATGCCGTTGAGCAACATGATGTCAGCCGTGGGCACCAGTTGACGATAGCGCGCCGCCATGTGCCGTCCGGAAATTGGATCATCCACGCCATCAATCAATCGGATCGGAATGGGTGTGTGCAGCAGATCACCTGCGGCATGAATCAGCGCACCGACCCAGCGCGCACGGTGTCGGCGGCGCTCACGCATGTATTCGAGAAGCGCTGGCAGCACCATCAGCCCGTCATGCTCATTGAGCATCGCCCACATGGCGTCGATGTCGTGTTTGGCGGGCGGCGTGTTGGCACCAAACACCCGCGCCATGCTCTCAGTAAAACGCGTCTTGCTGATGCGCCTGGCGACAAATTGGCCGAGCGGTGACACCAACAGCCGCTGCGAAAAAAGCGGGCGGTGGGTTTCGGCAAACAAGCCGCCGTTCAAAAAACAAATGCTCGCCAATTCCATGCGCGCCGAGCCATCGTGCGCGCGCGCCAGCAATTCCTGCGCCACCGTGTCACCATAGTCATGCGCCAGGATGTGATAGCGGCCGACATTCAGGCGTGACAGCAATTCCTCGCACAAATCGGCCTGGTCGGAAATGTTGTAAACATAATTTTGCGGCTTGGCGGAAAATCCCATGCCGAGCAAATCCGGCGCGATCAGGGTAAAGCGCGTGGCAAGATCGGCCCACATCGCAGACCAATCCCATGAGGCAGTCGGAAAGCCGTGTATCAGCAGCAGCACCGGCCGCGCAGTGAAGTCGGCGGCCTCGCGGGATGAGCGCCGGTAAAACACCCGGTGGGACAAGTGCGGAAAATATTCGCCGCCCGCCCGCCAGTCGTCAAATGAATACAATGCCTTGGTCAAAACAATTTGCTCGCGTATATTTTCAGACAACATTATGGCGCAAGGCATGAAAAATCCATCAAACACATTCAGCCGATTTTTCGAATCGGGAAAAGCGGGCGGCGTGCTGCTCATCATTTGCACAGTCGTTTCGCTGATGCTCGCCAATTCGGCCTTCGGCGAAACGTATGCGGGCATCTGGCAAAAAGAAATTGGCGGATTGCGTATTGATCACTGGATCAACGACGCGCTGATGGCCGTGTTTTTTTTGCACATTGGCATGGAGCTGGAGCGCGAGTTGTACTGCGGGGAGCTGTCGAATTTCAAAAATGCGCTGCTGCCGATATTTGCCGCGCTGGGCGGCATCTGCCTGCCCGCGTTGTTCCATTTTGCCTTGAACGCGGGTACGCCGACCCAGCCCGGCATGGGCATTCCCATGGCGACCGATATCGCCTTTGCGCTGGGTGTGCTGGCGTTGCTGGGTTCGCGCATGCCGGTTTCGCTCAAGGTGTTTTTGACCGCACTGGCCGTGATGGACGACCTGGGCGCGATTATTGTGATCGCCGTTTTTTACACCAGTCAACTTTCGGTTGGATATTTGTCTGGCGCGCTGGCGGTGTTTGCCCTGCTGGCAGGGCTGAATCGTTTTTTCCGGGTGATGGCGCTCACACCGTATGTGATTGGCGGCGCGCTGATGTGGTTTTTGATGTTGAAATCCGGTGTACACGCCACCATCGCCGGTGTCATGCTGGCGTTTGCGATTCCATTTTCAGCCAAGTCCGAAGACGAAAAATCGCCATCACACCGGCTGGAACATTTTTTGCACAAGCCGGTTGCATTTTTCATCCTGCCGGTTTTCGCGCTGGCCAACACCGGCATCATCATCGGTGACCAATGGGCTGTCGCGCTGACGAGTGCCAACAGCCTGGGCATCATGGCAGGGTTGGTTCTGGGCAAGCCGCTGGGCATCATGCTGTTTTGTTTTGCCGTGGTCACGATGGGCATCTGCCGATTGCCGGAGGATTTGAATTGGCGGCATATCTTCGGCGCGGGGCTGTTGGGCGGCATCGGCTTCACCATGTCGATATTTATCACCAACCTGGCTTTTGCCGGGCAGGCAGAAATCATCAGTGCCTCAAAAATGGCGGTTTTCATCGCCTCCCTTGCGGCGGGGATAATGGGTTTTCTGTGGCTGAAGTTTTTCACCAAGGCCGCGCCTTAGACGCACCGCCAACACCACCATGTCCAAATTATTTTCCCCATTTTCACTGCGTCAAACCCAATTCAAAAACCGCATTTTTGTTTCACCCATGTGCCAGTATTCGTGTGTCGATGGCATGCCCACCGATTGGCATCTGGTGCATCTTGGCGCACGGGTGATCGGCGGTGCCGCCATGGTGATGACCGAGGCGGCGGCGGTGACGGCGGCCGGGCGCATCTCCCCGGATGACGCGGGCATCTGGAATGACGCACAACGTGATGCATGGCGGCCGATTGCCAAATTCATCCGCGACAACGGTGCCGTGCCGGGGATGCAATTGGCGCATGCCGGTCGCAAGGCCTCAACCTTCGCGCCGTGGCGCGGGGTCGGCAAAGTCAGCGAAGAAAATGGCGGCTGGCCGGTG
>JANPNJ010000209.1:0-3487 GCA_031427395.1 Burkholderiales bacterium | reverse complement strand
CCATTGGGCGCAATGTCATCGTCGGTCTTGCGCAAATAGCCCATGTCATGGAAAAGCGCGGCGATGATCCCCAACTGAAAAAATTTGACCCCAAACGCCGGTGTGGTGTCGCGCGAACGCTCGTAACCATCCATTAATCTTGCCATCGCCAATGTCACATCCATGACATGCTGCATATCGTGGTATCCGGTGTCGCAAGCGCGATAGCCCGGGTAATTTCCCCCGTACAGAAGTACGATGTCATGAAACGCGCGCGTCATGACCGTATGTTCGGCACCCGGATAAAGCAGACGGAACAAACGCGCGATCTCGGTCTCCACTGATTTGGGTTCGGTGGTTTGAATCCGGTTGGTAATATCGTAATCGTTGCGTCTGGGCTGCATGTTCCAAATCCATTCAAGTTGTTTATTTCAACCTTTGCAGGCTGATTACGCAAGCATTACCAATGCTGCGGCGCAGCAAGTTGTGGGTGGCGCATTAAATATCAATCACACCTGCGCATCCACGCTATATTGGGGTAAGTGCGGGTGCGTATTTCAACACAGCACTCCCCTGCAAGCCAGTACATTTATCACACTTGACCGTGTCCTACGACAATACCATCGCCATTGAATCGCGCATCGTTGAGCTTTCGCAGGAGCACCGCGATCTCGACCTGGCCATTGCCGCACTGCTTGGGCTGCCAAATCATGACGAATTGCGCCTGAAACGCCTGAAAAAGCGCAAGTTACTGCTAAAAGACCAAATCGCGTTTCTTGAAGGCCAGCTCAATCCCGATATTCCGGCATGAGCCCGGCAGGCCTTGGCAGTGGTGGCCGAACCATCCATGGCCATTTCGCGTGATAATTACAACCCGGCTCGGTTGACAGCACTGCCCCGATGCGACAAAACGCACGGGCATCGGGTTGTTGAAAACGCCACATGCGGCACACCTTGGATCTCAAGCACAAATGAACAAAACATTGAAATGGGCAACAGTCACCCTCGCCGGCATAGCTGTGGCTGCCGGTTTTTTCTGGCTGGGCACACGTCAGGGCGCACAAAACCAGCCCAGCAACAGCGGCCCGGCTGCGGGCAACATTCCTGCCAAAGCCGCCGGACCTGCCCCCACGTCAGTCGATGCGGCACGCGTAAAATTTGCCCCGCTGGCAAAAACAATTTCAGCTGTAGGCTCCTTGCGTTCCGATGAAACCGTGATTATCAGACCGGAAGTCACCGGACGCATTGCCTCAATTGAATTTCGGGAAGGTCAGCGTGTCACCAAGGGCAGTGTCATTTTGCGTCTGGACCAGGCGGTGCAGCGCGCCGAAATGCAGCAGGCCGAAGCGAATCTCGCGCTGGCAAAAAGCCGCATCGAACGCTCACGCGACCTGCATGCCAAAGGCTTCATTTCCGGCCAGGCGCTGGATGATGCCGAGAGCGCGTTCAAAGTGGCCAAGGCCGCGACCGATCTGGCTGCGGCCAGGCTGACAAAACTTGACATCAAGGCACCGTTTTCCGGCATCGCCGGATTGCGGCTGGTCAGTATCGGCGACTATGTGCGCGAAGGCCAGGACATCGTCAACCTCGAGGAGATTGATCCGCTGAAGGTTGACTTCCGCGTTCCGGAAATTTTTCTCCGGCAGGTGGCGACCGGCCAGACTTTGCAGGTCAACCTCGATGCCATTCCCAATGTCGCGTTTGAAGGAAAGGTATTGGCGATCAATCCACTCATTGACGCCAATGGCCGCGCGGTGGTCATCCGTGCCGTCGTCAGGAATACCGACGCACGGCTGCGGCCGGGCATGTTTGCGCGGATCAGGCTGATCACCAATGACAAACAAGAAGGCATATCCGTGCCCGAACAGGCATTGATCCCTGTGGGTGACGATTTTTTTGTTTTCAAAATCGCGGACGGCCGTGCATTGCGCACCAAAATTGACATCGGCCAGCGGATTACCGGTTCGGTTGAAGTGCTGCGCGGATTGGCCAAGGATGACGTGGTGGTGATTGCCGGGCAACCCAAAATCCGCGACGGCGTGCCGGTCAAGATCGCCACCCTTGACGGTCGCAAGGACGACATGGCGGCAACCACGCCAGCGGCAGCGGCAACCGCCCCGGCAACGCCATCAAGCAGCGCCGTCGCCAGTCCCAACACACCAAAAAAACTCTAGGGGCTGTCCATGGTGCTGTCTGACATTTGTATCAAGCGCCCGGTTTTTGCAGCGGTGTTGTCGCTGGTCATCCTGCTGATCGGGCTGATTTCATATTCGCGTCTGGCTGTCAGGGAATTGCCCAAGATTGACCAGCCGATTGTCAATGTCACCACCACTTACCGGGGTGCCTCGGCCGACGTGATGGAAAGCCAGGTGACCAAGCCGCTGGAGGATTCGCTGTCCGGCATCGAGGGCGTGGACATCATCACCTCAAGCTCGCGCGCCGAGCAAAGCGACATCACCGTCACCTTCAAACTCTCGCGTGATCCGGATTCCGCCGCTGCCGATGTGCGCGACAAGGTCTCGCGGGTGCGCGGACGGCTGCCCGCCAATATCGACGAGCCGATCCTGGCCAAGACCGACGCCGACGCCTTTCCGATCATGTTCATCGCCTTTTCCAGCGACCGGCACACCCAGATCCAGCAATCCGATTACGCCAATCTGTACATACGGCCGCGCCTCAATACCCTGCCGGGTGCCGCCGATGTGCGCATCAACGGTGAGCGCAAGTCGTCGATGCGCATCTGGCTGGATCGCGGCAAACTCGCCTCTCTCAAGGTGACCGTGCAGGATGTCGAGGACGCGATCCGGCGGCAGAATGTCGAAATTCCCGCCGGTCGCATTGAAAGTTCCAATCGTGAATTCAATGTGCTGTCACAAACCGACCTGGCCACACCCGAACAATTTGGTGCCATCATTGTGCGCGACGCGACCGGCTATCCTATCCGTGTCCGCGACGTGGCCAAAGTGGAAGTGGCGCCGGTCAACGAGCGCGTCATCACCCGCTTTCGCGGCCAACCGGCCATTTCCATGGGTGTGGTGCGGCAGTCCACCGCCAATACCCTCGATCTTGCCATCGCCGTGCGCAAGGAAATTGCGGAAATCAACAAAACCCTGCCCGAAGGCATGAAGCTGACGATGTCCTATGACTCGGCGGTGTTTATCGAAGAGTCAACCCGAAATGTGTTCGTCACCATCGTCGAGGCGATGGTGTTGGTCGCGCTGGTCATATTCATTTTCCTGCGCAATTTGCGCGCCACGCTGATCCCGCTGGTGACCATTCCCATCTCGCTGATCGGCACCTTTGCCCTGCTGTATGCGGCTGGTTTCACCATCAATGTGCTCACCTTGCTGGCCATGGTGCTGGCCATTGGCCTGGTGGTGGATGACGCCATTGTGGTGCTGGAAAATATCTACCGCAACATCGAAAACGGCATGAAACCATTTGATGCGGCCATCACCGGCTCGCGCGAAATCGGCTTTGCCATCATCGCCATGACCTTGACCCTGGC
>JANPNJ010000208.1:0-6819 GCA_031427395.1 Burkholderiales bacterium | reverse complement strand
CCTGGTTCCGTCCACGGCGCGATCAATTCAAAATGGCCGGCGTCATCCAGTGTCAGCAGCGTGACCATCTCGTTTTTTTCTTTGGCGCGTTCACGATAACGCAGCGCGTGTGCCGGCGCAACAATGCCGTCATACACCCCGCTCACCAGAATTTGTTTCACCCCCAACGGCAGCAATGACACAATCGACGTGTCGCGGGTGGCGTCCTTGCGGGTTTTGCTGTCGATCAACAAATCCACCGTGTCCGCGCCGCAGGCGTGTGCCGATGCCGTGCGCGCATACGCCAAATCGGGCAGTGCGGCGATGCCCACCACCGCAAAAATGGGCAGCGGGTCTTTGGCGTGCAACACACTGTCGGTGGGCAAACGCGCACGCGCTGCCAGCCACATCGCCAAATGTCCGCCCGCAGAATGGCCGCTGGCCACCACGCGGGTCAGATCGAGATGGTGCGTGGGGGCCATGCCGCGCAATTTTTCCGCCGCCGCCGCCACATCCAAAAAAGTATCCGGGTAGGGTGAGAAATTTTCAGCCTTGGTGCCGACCCGGCGGTACGTGATGCTCCACACTGCCACGCCCTGTTTGCGCAAATCATCGGCCAAAAACGCAACCAGCTCCGGCCCCGGCAGATCCGCGCGCCAGCAGCCGCCGTGCATCAATATCACCACCGGTAATTTTTGTTTGCTGTCATTGGCCGGCAGCCACAATTCACCATACTGGTCGGGGTGGGAGCCGTAGGCGATTTTGTGGTTCGGCACGGGTCGATCCGCGCGATCAAGGATTTGGCGGAAGGTGAGAGTTTGGGCGGGGGCGGATTGGGACATGAGCAGGGTGATCAGCCAGCAGGCGAGGCTGAAGATGGTGGATGAAGGGTGTTGCGGATGTGACATGGGGTTGTTTACCGAACCTTGCTCAGCACTTCGGCCATGCGTGTTTGCCATCCTGCACCGGTCGCCCGCCAGCGATCAACAACATCGGCGGGCAAGCGCAACGAAATCAATTTGCGCGGATTGGCCGACACCGGCCGCCCACCCTTGTACACTTTGGCGCGCGCCAGCATTTCCGCAGACAGTTCCGGCAACTCCGCGTATTCCTCCGCTGTCACCATATGCGTGTCAACACGCGCAAGATCAGATTTTGATGAGCGGCGCAATGCGGGCTTGTTCGCGTTCATTTGCTTTCCTCATGCTGAAAATATGGCGAACCGCGCCACGCGGGGTGTAGCCAATCACCACCATGCGGCCTTCCAACAGGCCGTAACAAATAATGCGGGCTTCGCCATAGTTTTTGCGGGTGTCCTCAAATTCTAAAGTGACACCCGCAAAGACGATTTCTGCGTCGGCAAAGTCCAAGCCTCTGTCAAACAATGTTTTGTCACGCTTGGCAGGGTCAAAGGAAATTTGCACATGGTTATTGTATATACGATAACCTGCCAGTGCAAGGCTTGGTTGACCTCAGTTGCGGCATATAACTGTTTTTTAATTTCTGCCGACATTGAGTAAGGACAAGCATTTCCAGCCATTATTCCCCCAAACACCGCACCTACATTGCATTCTTAAAACTTGATCGTGCCAGCGTTTCTTCCGATACCCCATAAAGATCAGCCAAAAAAGCAGACGTGAGCATTTGCCTGGTCGCACCAATGCTCACTACGCCTTGCCGATCAATGGCCAAGGTGCGCTCGGCCAATTGCAAAGCCTGCTCAGGATGGTGGGTGGTGAACAAGATGGCCACGCCTTGCGCTTTGAGCCGGGCGATTTCATCCAACACCCGCAATTGATTGCCGAAATCGAGGCTGGCGGTGGGCTCGTCGAGCAGGATGGTTTTGGCCTCCGACGCCAATGCGCGCGCAATCAACACGAGCTGGCGTTCGCCGCCGGAAAGTTCAAAGAAACGGCGCGCGGCGAAGGCACCCATGCCGACCACAGCCAGTGCCGCCCGCGCACATTCGCGGTCGTGTTTGCCGGGGGTGGCATACCACGGCAGATGCGCGGCACGCGCCATCTCCACCATCTCGGTCACACTGAAATCAAATGCGCCGCCCGCCGTCTGCGGCACATAGGCTACGGCACGCGCGATGTCGGCGGGAGCGAGGGTGTGGAGGGCGTGCGCACCGATGTTGACTTTGCCGTCTATGGTCGGCAGCAGTCCGAGCAGGGTGCGAAACAAGGTGGTTTTGCCGCTGCCGTTGGGGCCCAGCACGGCGAGTGCCTCGCCCGCACTGAGGGCAAATGAAATGTCGCGGGCGAGGGTGCGGCGCGGGTAGCCAATGGCCAGTGCCTGTGCGGAGATGGCGCTCATGGCTGCCGCCGGTAGGTGATGTGCATGAGCCAGATGAAAATTGGCGTGCCGATGGCGGCGGTGAGCACGCCCGGCGGCACTTCGATTTGGGCGATGCTGCGGCCAATGGTGTCAACCACCACCATGAACGTGCCGCCGAGCAAAACGGCGAGCGGCAGCAACCTGGAAAATTCCGCACCCACCAACAAGCGCACCGCATGCGGCACCACCAGCCCCACCCAGCCGACCATGCCGCAAATGGCAACCCCAGCGGCGGTCATCAGTGTGGCGGCGACGATCACCGTGAGCCGCAGAGGTTGAATGTTGAGCCCCAGGGCTCTGGCCTCATCATCCGGCAGCGACAACAAATTGATGCGCCAGCGCAACAACCAAAGCGGCGCGAGCGAGGCCAACATGAGAGGTATTACCACCGCCAGATCGCCCTTGGTCACGCCCGCGAAACTGCCGAGCAGCCAATAGGTCATGGCCGGCAGTTGGTTGTAGGGGTCGGCCAGGTATTTGGTCAGCGCCACACCGGCACCAAACAGCGAGCCGGTCACCACGCCGGTGAGCACCAGTGTCATCATCGGGTCCGGCCCTTTGATGCGCTGTCCGATCAGATAAATGGCGGCAACCGCGAGCAGCCCGCCGGCAAACGCCAATCCCTGAATGGCCAACATCGGCAGCGCAAAAAAAATGCCCAGCACCGCGCCCAGCGCCGCGCCGCCGGACACGCCCAATATGTCGGGGGAGACCAGCGGATTGCGAAACAGGTTTTGATAGGCGGCACCGGCGGCGGCCAGCGCGCCGCCGACCACAAAGGCGGCGATGACGCGCGGTCCGCGAATGTCGAACAACACAATCTGCGCGGTCGAGGGTGTGCCGGGGGAAGGGACAAATAATTTTCCGCCTATGAGCGACAGCACCTCGCCAATCGAGATCGGAAAACGGCCCACGCCGAGCGCGGCCAACACCACCCCGGCCGCGAGGGCGAGGGCAATCACATAAACCAACGTGGTGTTGAAGCGGACAGGTGCGGCGGACATGCCGCCAGTATAAGGTTGCGGCGTTGTCCGAATGTTTCCGACCCCTGCCTCGGCTAGAATCAAGCCTTTGCCATGCCAGCCGGAACACACATGAAGCTGATTGTTGCCGCCGTTTTTTTCCTGATGGCTTTGCCGTCCAACGGCCATGCCAACGATATCAGGCTGGCAACCACTACTTCCACCGAGGCGTCCGGCCTGCTTGCACGCATTCTTCCGCAGTTCGAGAAAACATCCGGCATCAAGGTGAAGGTGATTTCGGTTGGCACCGGCCAGGCGCTGAAGTTGGCCGAACGCGGCGACGTGGATGTGCTGCTGGTGCATTCACGTGCCGATGAGGACAAATACATGGCGGCGGGTTTTGGCACGGTGCGGCGCGATGTGATGTACAACGATTTTATTATCGTCGGGCCAAAATCAGATGCGGCCAAATTGCGCGGCGAAAAAAACGCCTCAGCCGCGTTGCGGCGCATTGCCCAAACCGAATCAAAGTTTATCTCGCGCGGCGATGATTCCGGCACCCACAAAAAAGAATTGTCACTCTGGCAGGAGGTGTCGATTGTGCCCAAGGGAAAATGGTATCTGGAAGTCGGCCAGGGCATGGGCGAGACCCTGACCATGGCCGGCAACATGGGCGCTTATACGTTGACCGATCGCGGCACCTTCCTCGCGCATCGCGCGCGCCTCGGGCTGGAAGTGATTGTCAGCCAGGTGCCGGGCTTGTTCAACCCCTACGGCATCATGGACGTGAACCCCGCCAAACACCCGCACGCCAAACAGGCCGACGCACTGAAACTCATCGAGTGGATTGTTTCGCCGGCGGGGCGGGAGGCGATCCTGTCGCTGAAGGTCGATGGCGCGTCGTTGTTCACGCCCGGCGCGGCACCCAAGGACTGACGGGAATCCAATGGAGCTATGGGCGGCGACCAAAGAGGCATTGCGACTGCTCGTCACATTTGACGCGACCCTGTGGGGCATTGTGTGGATTTCACTCAAGGTGTCGATCACCGCACTGCTGATCGCCACCCCATTGGCAGTTGTCACCGGCTTTGTGCTGGCGACGGTGGCGTTTCCGGGACGACGTGCGCTGGTGGTGGTGTTGCAAAGTTTTTTGTCGTTTCCGACCGTGGTGGTGGGGCTGGTGTTGTATGTGTTGCTGGCGCGCTCGGGGCCCTTGGGCGAGATGGGGCTGCTCTATACACAAACGGCGATGATCCTGGGCCAGGCCATCATTGCCTTCCCGGTGTTGGCTGCTTTCACCTTGGCTTCGGTGCAGGGCGCGGATCGGATTGTGCGTGAAACGGCGGTGTCGCTCGGTGCCACGCGCACGCGTGCGGCGCTGACCACATTGTTTGAAGTGCGCTTTGCGGTGATGGCCGGGTTGTTCAACGGTTTTGGCCGGGTCATATCGGAGGTGGGCTGTGCGATGATGGTCGGCGGCAACATCGCCGGGGTCACGCGCAACATTCCCACCGCGATTTCTCTGGAAACAGCAAAGGGTGAATTTGCCCAGGGCATCGCACTGGGCATCGTCTTGATTGTGCTGGCGCTGGTCATCAACGCGGTGTTCCATTTTTTCCAGGGCGAAGGCGGGCTGGAATGAACACACCCACCGACAAGCCGATTCTATTGATCAAACAGTTGGTCAAATCATTTGGCAACCGGCAACTGCTCAACATCCAAAATCTGTCGTTGAACGCGGGCACGCTGTATGTGCTGACGGGTGACAACGGCAGCGGCAAGACCACTTTGCTGCGCATTCTCGCGGGACTCGAAAGCGCAGATGCGCTGGCGCTGACCTTCGACAATGATTCCATCGAAAGCGCCTATCCCCCGGCATGGCGGCATGACATCATCCATGTACACCAGCATCCGTATTTGTTCCATGCCAGTGTCGCCGCCAATATCGCCTATGGCCTGAAAATGCGTGGCATGGCACCTGCACACCGCGATATGTTGGTGAGTGAGGCGATCACCTGGGCAGGATTGACCGAGCGTGCCAACGTGCCGCCCAAACGCCTCTCCGGTGGCGAGCGCCAGCGTGTCGCGCTGGCGCGGGCAAAAGTGCTGTCACCCAAGCTGTTGCTGGTCGATGAGCCGACCGCCAATCTGGACCGCCACGCCAGGCTGCAAATTGTCGCGCTGCTGCAAAACATGGTGGCCGCGCAACGCACCGTGGTGGTGGCGTGCCACGACCGCGAGATTATTGATCTGCCGGGGGTGGTGCGGCTGGATTTGGTCGATGGGGTGTTGGCGACCTGACGTGTTGCTGTTTATTGCCCCAGCAGCGTTTTCAATTCCCCCGACTGGTGCATCTCGCGCAGGATGTCCGCGCCGCCGATGAATTCGCCGTTCACATACAGTTGCGGAATGGTCGGCCAGTTGGCGTAGTCCTTGATGCCCTGGCGGATTTCCTCGTCCTGCAACACGTCCACGGTGAAGGGTTTGTCCACGCCGTTGGCTTTCAGAATTTGAATGGCGGAAGCCGAAAAGCCGCACTGTGGAAATTGTGGCGAGCCTTTCATGTACAGCACCACCGGGTGGCTGGTGACGGTGTCGCGGATTTTGTCTTGGGAACTCATGTTGGCCTTGATGATGGTCGGGAAATGGAAATTATACGGCGGGCGTCGGCAAATGCTGGCCCATTGTCACGCGCGGGATGCCAGCCAGATCCGGCACCGATGCGATGGCCGCAAAGCCGTGTTGTGCCAGCAGCGCACGGCAGCGTTCGGCCTGGTCGAAGCCGTGCTCAAACATCAGCCAGCCGCCGTCGTGCAGATGTGCGCGGGCACCGGTGACGATGGTGCGAATGGCGTCGAGGCCATCGGCACTGTTGTCAGTCAGGGCCTGCGGTGGTTCAAAACGCAAATCGCCTTGTGACAAATGGGGATCATGCGCGGCGATGTAGGGCGGGTTGGCGACAATCAAATCAAATTTCCGGCCGGTGAGCGCACGATACCAATCGCTTTTGATGAAGCTGACCGACGCGCCCAGGGTGCGTGCGTTTTGTTGGGCAATGCGCAAGGCATCAAGGGATTGGTCGAGAGCGGTTACCTTGGCGTCGGGCAGTTCCAATGCAAGCGTCACCGCGATGGCACCACTGCCGCATCCCAAATCCAAAACACAAGGCGGGTCGTGCGTTTTCAGACATTTATTGCCGGAAACGAGCGCCAGTGCTTGTTCCACCAATATTTCTGTTTCCGGGCGAGGAATCAAAACATGCGCATTCACCACAAAATCCCGGCCATAAAATTCGCGCCGGCCCAAAATTTGCGCGACCGGCACACCCGTGGCGCGGGCGGCGACGTGTTTTGCAAATTGCGCGGCCTGTTGGCCGGACAAATCACGCTCGCCGTGAGCCAGCAGAAAAGCACGCGATGATCCTGTCAAACCCGCGAGCAAATATTGTGCGTCTTGCCGGTCGATTTGCGACTGCGCCGCCGCCAACGCCTCGCCTATGGTTGCCATCAACCGGCGATCCCCAGCGACGCCAATTGCT
>JANPNJ010000207.1:0-4248 GCA_031427395.1 Burkholderiales bacterium | reverse complement strand
CCGCGTGGCTGGCGCGCGCGGCGCTGCGCGAGACCGCCACCGAGCCGGCGCGGTGGACATTGGTGAAACGCGCCATCGATGCCATGTCGAGCGCTGAAAAACGCGATGCCACCTGGCGCTATTGGCTGGCGCGCGCACTGAGCCATGTCGCCGGCCCCGGCGATGCGGCCACCGCGCGATTGCTGCGCGAATCCCTCGCCCGCGAAAACAATTTCTATGGCGTGCTTGCCGCCGAAGAGCTCGGCATGCGCGCACCCCCCGACTTTCAGGCAGCAACGCCTGCCGCCGCCAGAGTGGCCGAGGTTGCCGCGCGCGATGGTGTCCGGCGCGCGGTGCTGCTGTACCAATTGTCCGCGCACAAGTCCGATTTGCGCAATGAGGCATTGCGCGAGTGGCAATTCGCCATCCGCGGCATGGACGACGCCACCTTGCTTGCCGCGTCACACGTGGCGCTGCAACACGATCTGCCTGATCGCGCCATCAACACCGCCGAGCGCACCCAGTTGGCGCATGATTTTGCGCAGCGTTATCCCCTGCCGCACCGCACGGCGCTGGCGGCAAGCGCCAAACAAAACAACCTCGACGAGGCATGGGTGTTCGGCCTCATCCGCCAGGAAAGCCGCTTCATCACCGATGCCCGCTCAAGGGTCGGCGCGCAGGGGTTGATGCAGTTGATGCCGGCCACCGCCAAATGGGTCGCCAAACAAATCGGCATGAAGGATTTGCCGGCGGCCAGGGTGGTGGAGGTGCCGACCAATCTGGCGCTCGGTTCGTTTTATTTGCGGCATGTGCTTGACGACCTGGGCCACCCGGTGCTGGCCACCGCCGCCTACAACGCCGGTCCCGGCCGCGCCCGCCGCTGGCGCGCCGACGGCCCGCTCGAAGGCGCGATCTACGCCGAATCCATTCCGTTCGACGAAACCCGCGACTACGTCAAAAAAGTGATGGTCAACAAATGGTTTTACGGCCACCGCATCCACGGCAAGTCAGTACGGCTGGCTGATCTCATGGGAGCGGTGCCGGGCAGGCTTGCGGCAACGGCAGTGATGGCCGCACCTGCGGCCGTGTCGGCGGGCTCGCCCTAAACACCAAACACAATCCCATGCAGCCGAAAAATATTTTGCTCCTTGGCGGCAGCGGCTTTATCGGTGGCGCGGTGGCCGAGGCGCTGGCCAGGCGCGGGGCTTTTGTCACCGTGCCGACCCGGCGGCGCGAACGCGCCAAACATTTGTTGCCGCTGCCCGCATGTGAGGTCGTCGAAGCTGATGTGTTTGACCGCGCCGCGCTTGATGAGCTCGTTTGCCGCCACGATGCGGTCATCAATCTCCTGGGCATATTGCACGGTGACTTTGAAAAAGTGCATGTCATGTTTGCGCGCATGTTGGCCGGGACTTGTGTGCGCGGCGGCGTCAAGCGACTGATCCACATGAGCGCGCTGAATGCCGACATCAAAGGCCCCAGCGAATATTTGCGCTCACGCGGCCGTGGCGAAGCAGCGGTGTGGGACATCGCCAACAGCAGCGGATTGGCAGTGACTGTGTTCCGGCCGTCAGTGGTGTTTGGCGAACAAGACCGCTTTCTGAACATGTTCGCCAGCCTCGTGAAAAAATTTCCGCTGCTGCCGCTGGGCACACCTGACGCACAGTTCCAGGTGGTGTGGGTGGAGGACGTGGCGCGCGCCATTGTCAACACCTTGGGTTTGACTGAGACCATCGGCAAGACGTACCCGCTAGTGGGGCCGCGGGTTTATACGTTGCGCGCGTTGCTTGAATTTGTCATTGCCGTAACCGGCGCGCATTGCAAAATCATTGGCCTTGGTGACGGGCTGTCCGCATTGCAGGCAAGTGTATTTGAGCACTTGCCGGGCAAACTCATCACCCGCGACAACCTCGCTTCCATGAGCCTGCCCAACACCTCGGCCGAGCCGTTTCCGGCGATATTCGGCGCACCCGCCGCGATGGAGGCGGTGGTGCCGGGTTACATGAATGGCCATGTGGGGCGCACCCGTTACGCCCAACTGCGCCAGGGCATCGTCAAATAATCCCCCTTATAGGCACGCCATGCTGACCCTCGTCATTGCCAACAAAAATTATTCATCTTGGTCGATGCGCCCGTGGGTGCTGCTCAAAGCATTGGACATTCCGTTTGCCGAGGTCATGCTGAAATTTCACTCGTCCGAATGGGTGCGCGATTTGCCGCGACTCTCGCCATCAAGCATGGTGCCGGTTTTGTGGGAAGGTGAGGCAGGCGCCGACCATGCCATTGCTGTTTGGGAATCGACCGCCATATTTGAATACATCGCCGATGTGCATCCGCATAAACGCGTGTGGCCGGAAGGCATCGCCGCGCGCACCCACGCCCGCGCCATCGTCGCCGAAATGCACGCCGGCTTTCGCGCGCTGCGAACCAGCATGCCGATGAATATTCGTTCCAGCCTGGGGGACCTGGGCATGAACGGGGATGTCGCCAAAAACATCGGGCGCATTGAAACCATCTGGCGCAACACGCGGCGAAAATTCGCCGAGGGCAAGCCGTTTTTGTTTGGCGATTTTTCAGCAGCGGATGCGATGTATGCGCCAGTGGTGATGCGCTTTGCCACCTATCAACCGGCACTGGCGGCAGACACTGAAAAATATTGCGCGGCGGTGCGGGCACACCCGGCGGTTGTCGAATGGATGCAGGCGGCGCACGTGGAAACTGAATTTGTGGCGGAGGACGAGCCCTACGCCCAGCCACCAAATAAAGTCTAAACTCCTTAATTGGCGCTGGTTTACAGATGTTTTTGCCTGAAAACGCCCGTCCATAAAGCACTTTCATTTTCTTCTGACATCCCGCGCATTTCGGAGGAGTTGATCGATCCTACGGTGCGGGATTTTTTGGCGCGGTGGTGTCGTGCCCGCCATTATGGCGCTGTCCCCGTGTTCATCTGTGGTTGCAACCGTTTATGCTTTCCGCCACCCGCGACCACCACCTGTTTCGCGCGATAATCGACCCATGAAAATCTACGCCGTCGGCGGTGCCGTCCGCGACGAACTGCTTGGCATTGCCGTCACCGACCGCGACTATGTGGTGGTGGGATCGACGCCGCACGAAATGATTGCCGCCGGTTACAAGCCGGTGGGCGCGGATTTCCCGGTGTTTTTGCACCCCGAGACCCACCAGGAATATGCGCTTGCCCGCACCGAGCGCAAAACCGCGCCGGGCTACAAAGGCTTTGTGTTTCACGCCTCCCCCACCGTCACCATCGAGGAGGATTTGGCGCGGCGCGATTTGACCATCAACGCCATTGCGCGTGACGTGCACGGCTACCTGATTGATCCCTGCGGCGGCCAGGCGGATTTGCATCACAAGCTGCTGCGCCATGTGGGCTCGGCCTTCCGCGAAGACCCGGTGCGCATATTGCGCACGGCGCGTTTCGCGGCGCGTTTTGCGCACCTTGGTTTTTTGGTGGCCGATGAGACCATGGAATTGATGCGCGAGATGACCAATGGCGGCGAAGTGGATGCGCTGGTGCCGGAGCGCATCTGGCAAGAGCTGGCACGCGGGCTGATGGAAGCCACCCCGTCGCGCATGTTTGCGGTGCTGCGCGACTGTGGTGCGCTCGCCCGCATATTGCCGGAGGTTGACCGCCTGTGGGGAGTGCCGCAAGCAAAAATCTCGCACCCTGAAATCGACACCGGTGTGCATGTGATGATGGTGATCGATGTCGCGGCACACCGTCACGCCAGCCTGGCCGTGCGTTTTGCCGCGCTGACACATGATCTTGGCAAAGCCATGACCCCCAGCCAATTTTTGCCGCGCCATCCGGGGCACGAGGAAAACAGCCTGGCACTGATAGACGCCATGTGTGCGCGCCTGAAAATTCCGGCGGAGTGCCGCGATCTGGCGATGACAGTCGCGCGCTGGCATGGCGCCGTCCACGATGCCTTGGAATTGGACGCGGAAAAATTGTTGGCGTTGCTGGACGGCTGCGACGCCCTGCGACGCCCGGCGCGGTTTGCCGAGGTGTTGCAGGCCGCCGCTTGTGATTTCCATGGCCGGCTGGGCTTTGCCGACACGCCTTATCCACAACAAAATTATTTGCAGCGTGCGCTGACGCAATGGCAGTCGCTTGATTTTGCCTCTGTCGCGCGCGCGCGCCCGCAAAACATTCCTGATGCCATCACACAGGCAAAACTTCACACACTCCAACAATTCATCCACAAGGAAAAACAATCATGAGCAACACACTCAACGTCCACGCCATCC
>JANPNJ010000206.1:0-1789 GCA_031427395.1 Burkholderiales bacterium | reverse complement strand
AACCCACCACTACACGATTTCATTTTTTGCCAGATTGTCGGGAAAACAAGTCGTGCATGTCATGCCGGGTGGCAAGGTGAAAACGGAATTTTCCTACCGCGACAACGGCCGCGGCCCGGACATATTTGAAGACATCACGGTGGGCGCTTCCGGCCAGTTTGAATCATTCCGCGCCACCGGCAAATCCACCTTCGGCGCGCCGATTGCCGAGACTTTTTCGCGCACCAACGGCAAGGCGAGGTGGCAATCCAAGGCGGATGTGGGCGAGATGGCGGATGTGCCCTCGGCCATTTACATCCCGGTGGAAAGCAGCATGGAAGCCTATGCGATTGTGGTGCGTGCGCTGCTGCGCGCACCCGGCAACAAGCTGGCGGCGTTGCCGGGCGGACAATTGTCGATTGCCAAGGTGCGCGATGCCAGTGTGGTCAAGGGCAAGGCAAAAGCGGATGTGACCTTGTACCAGGTGTCCGGCATTGCCTTTGAGCCCAACTATGTGTGGATGTGGAAAAACGCCACACCCGCCACGGCACGATTTTTCGGCATTGTGTTTCCAGGCTTCAGTGCGATTGAAACCGGCTGGGAGGGCAATGCGGACGCGTTGCTGAAACTGCAAATCGCCGCCGACAACGAGACCCTGAAAAAACTTGCCGCCAAACATATCCAGCCGCAGGCAGGCTTGACGGTTTTCAAGAATGTGCGCTGGTTTGATGCCGAGGCCGCGCAAATGAAGGGACCCTCGGATGTGTACGTGAATCGCGGCAAGGTGGCGTCGATTTATCCACCGAACTCCACACTCACTGCGGATGCCACCGTCATCGATGGCACCAACCGCACCTTGCTGCCGGGATTGTTTGACATGCACGGCCACACCAGCGCGTGGGATTCGGTGATGCAGATTGCCGGTGGTGTCACCACGCTGCGCGACATGGGCAATGTCAATGCCCGGCTGGGCGAATTGCGCACACGCATTGATGCCGGGCAAAGCATTGGCCCGCACATTGTGCCGGCCGGATTTATCGAAGGTGCCAGCCCGTTTTCATCGAACAGCGATTTTGTGGTGAAAGATGTGGATGAAGCCAAACGCGCGGTGGACTGGTATGCCCAGCACGGCTATCGGCAGATCAAACTCTACAATTCGATCCGCCCCGATTGGGTGGCACCGATCACCGAGTATGCCAAGGCGCGCGGCATGCGGGTGGGCGGGCACATCCCGGCATTCATGCGTGCCGAGGAAGCGGTGCGCGCGGGCTTTGACGAAATCCAGCACATCAACCAGGTGATGCTGAATTTCCTCACCAAAAAAGACGACGACACCCGCACCCTGCTGCGTTTTTATCTGGTGGGCGACAACGCCAACCAGATTGATCTGGAGTCGAAAGCAGTGAAGGATTTTGTGCAGTTGCTGGTGGATCGCCAGACCGCGATTGACCCGACCATGACGGCGTTCGAGGCGATGTTTTTACAGCGGCAGGGTGCGCCCAACCCATCGTACCGGTTTGTCGCCAACAATGTGCCGCCAACCATTCGCCGCGCATGGCTGACCAACTCGATGGATGTCACCGACAAAAATGCCGAGCCGTTTCGCCGCTCCTACGAAAAACTGCTGGGTTTGGTGAAGCTCCTGCACACGGCCGGCGTGCCGCTGTTGGCGGGTACCGATGACGTGGCTGGTTTCACCCTGCACCGCGAGCTGGAGTTGTATGTGCTGGCGGGCATTGCGCCGCTGGAGGTGTTGAAAATTGCCACCTGGAACGGTGCGAAATATTCGCAGGTGCTGGCGCGCACCGGC
>JANPNJ010000205.1:0-2638 GCA_031427395.1 Burkholderiales bacterium | reverse complement strand
ATGCCAAAGGCGACCAGCAACCAGTTGCTTTTGCGGTTGCCGATAAAAAACGCCTCATTGTCGGCGCGCCGCCCGGTGTACCAAGCCAGCCCGAGCAGCAGCAGAAAATAGGCGACGATGATGGCCAATAGGGTGAAGTGGGAGCTGGATGTCATCAGGTTAGGGGCGTTGTGTTGTTATTGAATCCCGCCTGGGCGGGGCTGGCGAAAACCAACTCTGATTTTGTCATGGTATCAAGACCTTCCGCACTTTGCTGTGTTCACGCTTTGATTGATCCAAGACAAATCGCCGCCGCCACGGCA
Organism: Burkholderiales bacterium; assembly: GCA_031427395.1. Lineage (GTDB taxonomy): Bacteria > Pseudomonadota > Gammaproteobacteria > Burkholderiales > Usitatibacteraceae > UKL13-2. The sequence continues at coordinate 2,336 of JANPNJ010000205.1, read as the reverse complement.
TCGCACAATGGCCGAACATTAATTCGACTCTATCCGGCCATGAACCTCGCAGAATCTCTCCTGTTCGCCCTCAAAGCCCATGGCGCACGCCAGATTTTTGGCATACCCGGTGATTTTGTATTGCCGTTTTTCAAGGTGGTCGAAGAGTCGGCGATTTTGCCGCTCTATACCTTGAGCCATGAGCCGGCCGTCGGTTTTGCGGCCGATGCCGCCGCGCGCATTTCAGCCGCACCGGGTGTGGCGGCGGTGACCTATGGTGCCGGTGCGCTCAATATGGTGAACGCGGTGGCGGGCGCGTATGCCGAAAAATCGCCGCTGGTGGTGATCTCGGGCGGCCCCGGACGCGGTGAGTCGGGCAGCGGCTGGCTGTTGCATCACCAGGTCAAACGGCTGGATTCGCAATTGCAGATTTTCCGCGAAATTACCTGTGACCAGGCGCGGCTGGATGACGCGGCGCGTGCGCCCGCCGACATCGCGCGCGTGCTGGCAAGCTGTCTGCGCGAAACCCGCCCGGTGTACATTGAAGTGCCGCGCGATATGTCAATGGTGGCCTGCGCGGCAGTCGTGCCGGCAACACCCGCGCCGGTGGACGAGGAGGCGCTGGCCGCGTGTGTCACGGAAATCCTTGCGCGCCTAACCGCCGCCCGCAGTCCGGTGTTGATGGTCGGCGTCGAAGTGCGCCGCTTCGGCCAGGAGGCCGCGCTCGCCGAGTTGGCATCACGATTGGACATTCCGGTGGTCACCAGCTTCATGGGCTGCGGCCTGCTGGCTGAATCCGCAACGCCGCCACTGGGCACCTATCTGGGTTTGGCGGGTCGTGACGATATTACGGAGTTGGTGGAAAACGCCGACGCGCTTTTTTTGCTGGGAGAGATTCTTTCCGATACCAATTTTGGTGTGTCGAAGCGACAAATTGATTTGCGCCACACCATCCGCGCCAATGACCACCAGGTCACGCTCGGCCATCACACCTATGCCGATATCCCGCTGGCGGCGCTGCTCGCGGCGCTGCTCGCGCGCACCCGGCCGGAGCCGGCAACCGCCAGGGCGCGCCCGGTGGTGCCACCAAGCGCCTGCCCGGCAGGGTTGGTCGGTGACCATCACACCATTGCGCCGGATGACATCGCCCGCGCGATCAATGATCTGATGGCCCGGCATGGCCGTATGCCGCTGGCGGTCGATGTTGGTGATTGTCTGTTCACCTCGATGGACATCGACCACACCCACCGTGTGGCACCGGGTTATTACGCGACCATGGGATTTGGCGTCCCGGCGGGATTGGGGTTGCAGGCGGCAAGCGGCAGGCGCGCGCTGGTTCTGGTGGGGGATGGCGCATTTCAGATGACTGGCTGGGAGCTGGGCAATTGTCCGCGTTATGGCTGGGATCCGATTGTGGTGGTGTTTAACAATGCGGGCTGGGGCATGTTGCAAAGTTTTCAGCCTGAATCCCGCTTCAATTATCTTGGTGAATGGCATTTCGCCAGCATGGCCGCAGGCATGGGCGGTGATGGTATGCGCGTGCGGACCCGGGCCGAGTTGGTTGCGGCGCTGGCCACGGCCGCCGGCACCCGCGGGCATTTTCAATTGATCGAAGCCATGATTCCGTCCGGCGAACTGTCAACAACGCTGAATCGTTATGTCGCGGCGGTGAGGCGGCTGGCGGCAGGGTAAATGGGTCGTCCGTGCGCGGCGGCGGGTGCCAAAGGATGAGCGGAAGTCTTGTCACTTATACTGTGGCTTTCCGCAATGACGCGGGTCCGCGTGGTCACTGCGCAGGCCGCCTTGCCACACCGCCAGACGATGTCATCAATCGCCACACTGCCCATTGCCGCTGCACACGGCGGCTTTCCGCAACCAGACGGCGCGGAAACCGACCCGCGCATCACCCCCCGCCGCTCGTTGCATACGTTGTGGATCGGGCTGTTGTTGTCGATCATTCTTCACGGCTTGATGCTGTGGCTGGTGCCCAGGCCGGCGCAAAAAATGGACGGCTCCGCGCCGGGCGGGCCGGGGCCATTGCAGGTCACGGTGTTGCCGCCGCGCGCCGATGCCGCGCCACCGCCGCTGGCGACATTGCCAAAGCCGTCATTGACAGCGCCGCCGAGGGTGATCGCGGTGCCAAAACCTTCAACATTGATGCCGCCGGTTGTGGATGTGCCCGAGCCGCCGCCCAAACAACCGGAACAAACCGCGCGCCGCCAGGAAGCCGCCGATCCGGCGAATGATTTCATGGCGGCACTCAACGCGCGGCGCGCCGAGCGGCGGGCGGCCGAGGATTTTTTTGCCAAACAAAATGCCGACGCGCGCAACGGCGAACGCGAAATGAGCGACGCCGA
>JANPNJ010000204.1:0-6649 GCA_031427395.1 Burkholderiales bacterium | reverse complement strand
GGCATGAGGGAAATTCCCAGTCCACGCATCAGCATCGTACCTGTCGGCATCAAGCTGATCGGCTTGCCAGAAAATCCTGAAATGAAACCACTGGTCGTATCGAAGCCCACCAGTTATGCCGCCATTTCCCAGCTTCTGGCCGAATTCATCCGTGCCACGCCATTTGGCGGAAGCGCCCAGGATATCGAAAAATATGTGCGTGACCTTCCCACCACGGAATTTGTTGCCGAGAACGACGATGTTGTCGTCATGCGTCGAGGCAAGCAATTTTTCATTCGATCAAGAGATGCGCCCTGGACTGAATTTGATCCGTTGGAGTGATGGCATGCTCGATGTCAGAAACGCGAATAAGGTTTTATTGGATCAGGCGGAAAAGGAACCGCGCCGCCAGGCGCGTTGAACTGAAATCGCAAATAGAGTCCGGCGAAATTAGGCGTGTAATAAGCCGATCTGTCTACACTGAAACGCCCGCCCATGAAAAGACGGGGTGTCAGGCGGTATTCGAGCGCGCCACCGACGGAATGTCCCTTGCCGCGGCTTGAGCCTCCAGGATAGATTGCATTTTCCGTGGCTTGCAGTTCCGGGTCATTCGGATAATAGGGCATGTCCTTTTCATGGCTGGCTGATGCCGAAACCGATCCATGCAGCAAATATGACCATTCCGCCTTCCGTCCCGTCCAGCGTGGTTGGAATGCAATCGAATAATAAGATTGCGGACTGTAGTAACCACCATGGCCAAATGTGTAGTTGCTCAAATTTTCCCGGAAGCGCCAATGTGTAAAAGCCAGGCCGAGAGTCAGGCGCATTGTCTCTCTCTGCAGCAGTTTCCATTCCAGCCCGGCACGAAGCGCAAATTCATTGTTGGCGGAAACATTCTTTCCTGACAATTGGTATGCACCGACATTGGCGAATGCATCAAATTGTTCTCCCTTGTATCCGAGGTTCCCGTTGAATCCGATTCGGCGCACGCCTCCCCAAACCTGTCCGCTGACCGGATCAAATGCGCCGGCAAAAGCAAGCAGGCTGCTGGTGACCGGCCTGCGCGCGAACTCAACAGAATAGGAATACGCGTCGTTTGAACGGTAAAGCTTGACACCACCGACCACGTCCGTAACCGGAAAACCAAGTGGTGTAGTGCCGATATCGAAACTCAGGCCACCGATTTCGTAGCCGGCGGCAAGTGCAACACCACTGGCCGACTGGGTTGGGGTGTGGGCAATGCCATTGCGGGCAAGGGCAAATATTTTTCCATACCTGCGGAGGTTATCAATGTCATCCAGTTGGAGATTGCCGGCGCTGATCCTGACAGGGTCAACATGTACCAATGCCTGTCCGGCATATCCAACCGGGAAACGCAGTGCCATCGGCAGCTCGACGGACTTCAGATTGGAAATGCCAGGCGTACCGGCTTTGCTCAATGAGTCAAATCCTGATGCCACAACGAGTGGCTTGTGCCCGCGATTCAGTTGTGCGATTTCATCATCTGCTTTTGCTTTTCTGAAATATTCCATCGCCTTGCCGGGATTTCCCTCAGACCTGGCCAGCCGTCCGGCCATAACGAGAACGCGCGGGTTGTCGGGCATGGCAATTTCCAGCAGGTTAATGATCCGGCGCGCAGCCTCAAGGTTGTCAATATCGAGGTAAGCATCGGCAATGTCCAAACGGCCTTCGGCATTGGCAGGGTCAGACTCCGCCAGGATGGCTGCGATTTCCCTGTTTGCGGCAGTTCGGTCTCCTCCGGCATGGTTTGTCCTTGCCAGTGCCAGGCGTGCGTTGAGATATTTTGGCGCGCGCGCCAGTATTCGTTCATACACGCCACGTGCACGGTCGAATGCCCGCCGTGCGGAATGAATTCTCGCCAGTGCCATCAACATGTCGGTATTGTCAGTGTCCTTTTCCAGCGCCTTTTCGAGGCCGGATTGTGCGCCCGCATAATCGCCTGCATTGCGCCGACTGTCGGCTTGGCGTGCGGCCAATGAGGATTGAAGGTAACGAAACTCACTGTGATCCGTGCCTGTCGCCTGCTCGGTTGAAGACAGAATGTCGAGCAACGCCGCCAGTTCTTCGTCCTGACCAGCCCGATTCAATATTTCGGCGTAAAGCAGGCGGGTGGAAACGGCAGGAGACAGCTGTTGTGCAACCAGGCTGCGCATCAATGACAATCCCCTGGCGGTGTCACCAAATTCCAACCAGGCACCGGCTGCAATAAAGCCAAGCTCCGTATCGTTTCCCGCGGTCGCTTCGGCCAGTTCCATGGCAGCCAATGCCTCAACACGCCGACTGGCGCGCGCCAGCGACAAGGCACGTTGCGTGTGGGATTGAACACCCAGTTTTTTTCCGAGTGCCTGCATTGAGGGGGATTGCTGCGACGCCGGAATTTTGTTGAGCAGGACAAGCGCTTCAGCGGCCTCATCAAGCAATCCCATGTACAAGGCTTCGGCATAGTGCATATCCGGCTCATCCGGTGCCAAGACGCGGCCTTTGGCCATCAAATCCCGCCCCTCCTGCCTCGATCCCCGAGCGTGAGCCAGTCTTGAGAGATCGAAACGCACCCAGGGATTCTTTGGATCCAGTTGCAACGCTTCCTTGAGTGCTGATTCTGCCAGGTCAACTTTTCCCTCTTTCAGCAGCACTTTTGCACTGTCCCGCAACATCCATGGCCGCCTGTCGGCTTCAACCCGCCTGGCGTCTGACAGCGCGTCACTGATTGGAAAATTTCTGGGGTCGGCATCAATGTAGGCAAGATACATTGATATGTGTTCGGGAATACGGTCAAGCGTCACCAGTGCGCGCTCCCAGGCATCAAGCACTGCCTGCCTGTCGATGTCAGGATGTTTGGCGAGGAGGGCAAGCGAGTCCATGCCTGTCTGGCGTGTCTCGGCGCTAATGGTTTGATGCAGGGCAAGTGCCATTTGCAGGCGTGTGTCGTCCGGCTCCTCCCGGTACAGCTTTTCAAAAGCGCGGCGGGCTTCTTCCCAGCCGGCCTGACTGTTGCCGATTATGCGGTAATACGTCAACGTCAGGTCGCCGCCTGGGGGGCCAGTGGGAAACAGCGCACGCATCGCGGTGGCCGCCTCCTCGTTTCTGCCGAATCGCGCAAGCAATTGAACCTGTGCCATTTTTCTGCGATCAACACCTGCAATGCGCAGCGCGTCCTCAAGTGGTGCAACACCGGCATCATTGGGGTGTTTGGATTTCAGCCGCTTCAGCAGTTTTGTGGCCACATCAATTTTTTCGGCGCGGATTTCGAGCAAACCCAGCCTGAACAATGCCACGGGATGATCGGCCGCACCAGCCAGCAATTTCAGCAGATCCGCGCGTTCGCGCTCCAGGTTGCCGCGCATTTTCCAAATGCGGGCGCTGCCCAGCAGTGACTCCTGTTGTGTCGCGGATCCGTTCGCGCCTTTTGCCTTCTGCGGTTGTGGCTGGGCGTGGACAAGCGATGTGACAAGCGATGTGACAATCGCCGTTGTGGTCCACAACAGGATGGCTAACGCGCCGTGCGTTCCCATACCATGGCACCGACAAGCAGCAACAATACATCCGAGTAATAGGGTTGTGAATCATCCATTTTCGGCAATGCGTTGCGATTCAAATCCGGCATCGCCGCCGCCGTGGCGGCGATTGCGCGCAACCCCTTCGGCGCATCATGGGAATCGACACTGTCATCTTTCAGATTCGTCCAGGCCGGAAAAAAAGTGGCCCCGGAAAAATGCGTCCAGAATGCACGATAGGACTGCATTGCTTCGCGGTTGGTGCCGCTCCACATCAGATAAAGGGGGATGCGAATCGCGTCATAGCCAAATCGCGGCTCCCGGTCATTCGGCAATGATAGTGAGCCATTGTGTTTCAGCCAATTGGGGGGGAGCCCCCAGCGACCAAAGCGGGCTTCCGCCAGCAGTTTGTGGCCGCTCTGTGTCAGCTCTTCCCATATGGGCGATCGCTCCGTCTTGCTGAATTCTGCAAATGCCGGAAATACCCAGTACGACAAATTGAGCACGATTGTATCGTGTGACTCGAAGCCTTCCACACCAGGCAGCAACAGCAAACCTCGTGGTGTTTTGCGAATGAGTTTTTCCTTGATCGCCCGTGCCAATGCCAGCCCGGCATCCAGATATTCCTGCGAATCCCAGCGTGCCCCTGCACGCATCAACGCCCAGGCCACAAAAATATCGCCGTCAGTGGCGTTATTCCGGTCGGTGACTTCACCTTGTGGCGACCAGCGCCATGCGATCAAGCCATCGTCGCGCACCATGAGGTTTTTGCGTGTCCACTTGTACAGCCTGTCAAAAGCCGCGCGATCCCGAAAATGAACGGCAAGCAACATGCCAAAACCCTGGCCTTCAGAATGGCTGATGCCACCGGCACCCCCATCAATGATGCGGCCGTCGGCATGGACATGGCGACGCAAAAATTGCTCCCACTCGGCGATGGGCGGTGAATCAGAAATGGTGGGGGCGATGGCCTGGCAGGCACAAAGCAGCAGTACGCAACCCAAAGTCATTGCGGCTTTTCTTGACAGAATGCCCAATGCCGAAATGCCGGGGTGATTAATCGGTTGGTTGCGCTGCAATGGTTACCTTGGGCTCGGGTGGATGGTTCAGCGTTTTTGCTTTGGTTTGGCCTGAACAACTGTGGTGCTTACACCGGTCGCGGCAGGGCGGCCGGAAATCGTTTTTTCTTTCTGGGCGGGCAGCGGCGGCAGGGGTGCCCGGATGTCGCTTGGTATCGGGCTGACGGGGACAATGATAATGGCTCCGCTCTCCTCAAAATAAAGTATTCGTGATGAGCGGGCTTCTTCGATTTTTAATACGCTTCCAACGGCCACTGTGGCTGTGGATGTGTATATGTAAAGCGCAACAGTGAATCCCAAGGTCACAAGAATCCGGGGGACTGCATGCCTTCGACTGTCAGTGAGAATTGCCATTGCCGATCAACCTCTTTCCATGTCATCGGTCGAGTATACAAGCCATCTAGCCAGCCAAATGCAGTTAAGTAATGGATACTGGTGCAACCAAGCCGGGCGTGATGATTGACAGCATATTGCTGCTTATGACCTGCCAATGATGGCTGCCGTTGAGATAAGCTCCTCAAGCAAGGCCATCGATGCTTTGCCTGGAACCGAGTAGGGATCAAGGGCAGGGCGGGGCAAATATTTCAGCAGTACCGACGGATTGATTTTGTCGAGGTTGACCTGTCCCATAGTCCAGCCGGCAAATCGCCGCTCGGTGATTTCCTCATAGCTCAAGATCACCACATCAGCATGGCGCGGATCGCGGACGATCTGGTTGTACAGCGCATTGATTTCGCTGCGGCCACCTTCCAGTACCTGCATAAAAATATCGCCGCCGGTGCAAAGTATGCCGGTGATGCCATGTGCGGGATTGTGCGCGCGACATTGCGCCAGTATGGTTTCGGTCATCGCCGCGTGATTGGCGTCGGTTGCGCGGCTGGCATAGAGCAATCGAATCATCATGATGATTTACTTTTGGTTGATGAGTGACAAAAATTCGCGCCGCAGGCTGGCGTCCTTCAGAAACGAGCCGCGCATGACGCTGTTGATCATTTTGGCGTTGGTGTCTTTCACCCCGCGCCAGTGCATGCAAAAATGATCCGCCTCCATGACAATGGCCAAGCCGTCCGGCTGGATTTTGCTTTGCAACAGCTCGGCGACCTGCGAGACGGCTTCTTCCTGGATTTGCGGGCGGCTCATCACCCAGTCAATCAGGCGATTGTATTTTGACAGGCCAATCAGATTCGAGTGTTCGTTGGGCATGACCCCGACCCAAACCCGGCCCATGATCGGGCAAAGGTGATGCGAGCAGGCGCTGCGCACGGTGACGGGCCCGACAATCATCAATTCATTGAGATGGGAAATATTCGGGAATTCGGTGGTCTCCGGTGCCGGAAAATAGCGCCCGCGAAAAACCTCGTGAATGAACATTTTTGCCACGCGGCGCGCTGTTTGATTGGTGTTGTGGTCGCTTTCGGTGTCGATCACCAGGCTTTCCAACACATCTTGCATTTTTAATGCCACCTCATCCTGCAAGCGCGCCAAATCACCGGGCTCGATAAATTCGGTGATGTTGTCGTTGGCGTGGAAGCGCTTGGCCGCAGCTTGGATGCGGGTGCGTATGGTCGCCGACATGGGGTTGCCGAGGGTTTTGTCGTCCGCTGTTTTGGCGTCGTCCATGGTTTTCACTGGTGGCGATTCAAATATGCAATATGGCGGCATATTTATATTATGTTAAATGAAAAATTTACCCATCCACTTGAATATAAATGGGAAATTGATAATGCTGCCGAATTAATTTTATCTCGCTACCCTGCCTGCTGCTAAACAACGGATGCCATTTTAATGGTTGCAAATTGTGTCTGCCGGGCATTTCAATGCAATGCTTTCTACCCAAAAAAGCGTCGATGCCTTTGCTGAAAACACAATGCGAAGTTTACAACAAGCCACCAAATGATTACCCGACCCGCCTGTGGCTGCGGGACGGCGTTGACCGGGAAATCTTCCGCTCTCAAGTAAACTCACTGCTGGTTAAAAACCGGAATTAACGTGGTGCCAATGTTGTTACGACCTCCTGCAGAATCCAATTCAATCCCTGTGCACGCAATGTCATGTGTGGCTTGAGCGGTTTTGTCA
>JANPNJ010000203.1:0-2041 GCA_031427395.1 Burkholderiales bacterium | reverse complement strand
CATGCGCATGCTACGCGCGGCTTTGCGAGGGGCAGTGTATCAGGTCGGCCACGCCATAAAGCTCGGCCAGCGCCGCCAGATTGGCCGGCAGGTGGATATAGCGCAGCGACTTGCCGAGCTCGGTTGCCTGGCGCCGCCAGTGCAACAACAGCGCCACGCCGGACGAATCAAGTTCACTCACCTTGCTGAAGTCAATGGTAAGGCAATCCGGCAACGGCGTTTGCGAGGCATAGGCCGCCGTCTCGGCCAGCCTGAGTGGCATCGCGGCCAGATTCAGGGCGCCATCCAGCACCATCACCTCCCCTGTGACGGTCGAGGAGAAGGTTCGTGCGGGCGCGAGGGTGGATGACTGGGTCACGATGGTTTTTTGGCGGCGTTTTTAGCGTTGCGCTCGGCCAGCGATTTGACGAGGCCATCGATACCGCCAGTTTTGATTTCAGCCGCAAATGACGAACGATAATTGGTCACCAGCGAAATGCCGTCAATCAGCACATCAAAGACTTTCCAGCCGCCGTTGGGTTCGGCTGATTTTTCCATCGAGTAATCAATCGGCACACCCGGCCCGCCGCTTTGGATGATCATGGTTTTGACCACCACCTCGGTGTCACCTGCCGCCAGCTTCAGCGGACGCACTTCAATGGTTTGATTGCGGAATTGCGACAGCGAGGACGAATAGGTGCGCACCAGCAAACGCCGGAATTCGTTTATCAGCGCGGTCTTTTGCGCCTCGGTGGCATCACGCCAGGCGCGGCCGACCGCCAGTTGGGTCATCCGCTGGAAGTTGAAATAGGGCAGGATTTTTTCATTGGCCAGCTTCTCGACTTTTGTTGGATCCCCGGCAGCCAGGTCTTTGTCGGCCTTGAGCATCGCCAACACTTCCATGGTGTTTTTGCGCACCAATTCATCTGGCGCGGCCACATTGGCAAAAGCCGCAACAGGGGTGGCGGCAATGACGGCGGACGCGGCGAGGGCAAAAAACATTTTTAGGAGCATGTGATTTCCGAATGGGTGGGTGGTGGTGAAATGTGAACAACGCCGCGTCGGCGGGTTGGTTTACCCGCAGTGTTGAACCGACCAGGCCGCATTGTGTCTGGTGTCATTATTTTTTCACGGTCGCCTTGTCCGGGCTTTCTGCGGCCTTGCTGAACAGCATTTGGCCGATCAGGCGCTCCAGCACCACCGCCGACTGCGTGATGGAAATGCGATCCCCCTGTGCCAATTTTTTGTCGTCGCCGCCGGCTTCCAGCCCGATATAGACCTCACCAAGCAGCCCGGAAGTCAGAATGGACGCGCTGGTATCCTTGGGAAATGAAAAGCGGTGATCCAGAGCCAACGTCGCCACGGCCTGGAATTTTTCCGCATCCAACCGGATGTCGGTCACGCGCCCCACCAACACCCCTGAGCTTTTGACCGGGGCTTTCATCTTCAGGCCGCCGATGTTTTCAAAACGCGCCTCTACCGTGTAGGTCTGGCCATTGCGCTCACTGCCGAAATTGCCGACTTTGAATGCCAAAAACAACAGGGCGACAAAACCCATCACCATAAAAATGCCCACCCACAAATCAATTGTTTTTCGTTCCATAGGGTTCCTTGCTTGCGCTTGTTTTATTGTGTTTTCCTAAATCGCGGCAGCGATTTCGGAACTGAATGCCCCCTCCCCCGCCTGTGGCGGGGGAGGGGTTGGGGGTTGGGGGTTGGGGGTGGGGGTTGAGCGTTCGTGAAGTCATCATTTATGGAACGCGCAGTGGACTATTTGCCGCGCAGCATAAACGCGGTCAATACGAGGTCAATGGCCAATATGGTCAGCGCCGACGTGACCACGGTACGGGTGGTGGCGCGCGACACACCCTCGGCGGTCGGCGCGGCGTTGAAGCCTTCATAGGTGGCAATGATTGAAACAGCAAAGCCAAAGGCGATGGACTTGATGATGCCGTTCCAGATGTCGTAGCGGAAATCCACCGCCGCCTGCATGTTCGACCAAAAAACTCCGGCGTCCGTGCCGACATAGGCAACCGCAACGATATAGCCGCCAAAAATGCCC
>JANPNJ010000202.1:0-3435 GCA_031427395.1 Burkholderiales bacterium | reverse complement strand
CAGGCCTGCCAGCAAGGCAAATGCCACGCCTTGCGGCACCAGCAGGATGCTGGTGACCATGCCTGCGATGACATCGGCCGCCAAACCGGCACGGCCGGCATGGCGCATGGATTCAAACAGCGGTATCCAGTGGCGTGGTGGCTTCATCCCCAACTTGTCTGCGGCACCTTATGCGCCACTAAAATTCGCCCTTTGAGCCACGCTCCATCATTTTCCAGATGGTGTTGCGCACTTTCATGGCGTCTTCGTTCAGGGCGGGCGGCAATTTGCGACCCATTTTGATCATCATGTCCATGTTCAGAGTGTACATCCACAGGCCGTCTTCCTTTTCCACCACGGTGATGCGGCAGGGCAGATAGGCCGCCATGTGCGGGCTGAAATCAACCATGGTGCGCGCCGTGGCCGGGGTGCAATACGAATATACCTTGAGAAATTTTTCTTTTTTGCCGGAGCGTTGTTCGAGTTCTTTCGACAGCGGCAATTCCCCGACGGCGCGCATATTGTCCTCGGCGGCGACGTTTGCCAACGCGGATTCGATTTGCTCAATGGTCACGCCAGCTTTGACCTTGCGATCCCAGGTGGTGGCAACGGCGATGTCGCCATTTGAATCCGCCCATCGATCCCACATTGACAAAATCCCTGCGTCAGTTGCAGGGTTTTGTCGCACCGAAACCAGACTTGGTGCCGCCACATCCAAGCTTAACGTTTGCTTAACAATTGATTGGCAAATAAGGGGTATATTGCCGTCACACTTCATGCGGCTGGCATTTGGAAAATTGTCACCTGCGCTTTGCTGCAAGGCGCATGTTGTGATCGTAAATTGACATGCCGATTTGCCCATCATTTTCCCCCCATGCGCACATTGAAAACTCCACTGATGGCGACCGGATTCGCTATGGCGGTGGTGATGATATTGGTGGTGGCATGGCTGGAAGCGCGCAATGCCAGCCGCATGCAGCAAGCTGCGGATTGGGTTGCCCAGACCCATGCGGCCGAGGGCGAGCTGCATATGCTGGAAAAGCTGGCGCTGGATGTCGAAACCGGCGGGCGTGGCTACGTCATCACCGGCAATGCGGCCTATCTGGAACCGTTTGAAAGCGCTTCCCGGCAATTGGTGGAACAGCAGCAAAAGCTGGCACGCCTGATCCGCGATCCACAGCAAATGCGCGACCTCGTGGCATTGGAGCCGTTGATTGAACGCTGCATCGCCATCACCCAGCGCATCGTGCAGATGCGCCAGGTCGGCGGTTTTCAGGCGGCACAGGATGTGATAAATAGCGGCGAGGGAAAGCTGGTCATGGATAGGTTGCATGCCGAGATCGGCCGCATGCATGACCGACAAAAAGTGTTGCTGCAAAAACGCAGTGTTGAGGCGCAGGAACAAACCAGACAGGTGCGCGTCATCAGTGCGGCCGGGGCAGGCCTGAGCGTATTGTTGCTGGGGGTGGTTTTTATCGGCATGCTGCGCGAGAACCAGCTGCGGGTGGCCGCGTATGTCGGCCTGGCGGAACGAGAGATGGATCTGAGCCGCTTCAAGGATGCGCTCGACCAGACCATCGATTGTGTGTTCATGTTTGACGCGGACAGCATGCGCTTCACCTATGCCAACCGCGGTGCCAGCCTGCATGTCGGCTATACCAACGCGGAATTGCTGCATATGGGCCCCACCGACATCAAGCCGGAGTTCACGCCCGACCGTTTCCGTGATCTGTTGCAACCGATACTGGATGGCGAAAAGCCCACGCTGACATTCGAAACCCTGCATCGGCACAAGGACGGCCACACCATTCCGGTGGAGGTGTTTGTGCAGATTGTCCGGCAGGAGGGGCGCGCGCCGTTGTTTGTCAATATTGTGCGCGACAGCAGCGCGCGCAAGGCAAGCGAACAAGCGTTGATCGAAGCACGGCTCGCCGCGGAGCATGCCAATGCCTCGAAGGACACCTTTCTTGCCACCATGAGCCACGAGATTCGCACGCCCCTGAATGGGCTGCTGGGAATGATGGAGTTGCTGGACCGCACCCAGCTCGACCGCGAGCAAAAGGAAATGCTGGCCATTACCCGCGATTCGGGAATGTCCATGGGTCGCATCATTGACGATATTCTGGACCACGCCAAAATCGAGGCGGGCAAGCTGGACATCCTGCCGGAGCCGATCTCGGTGGCCTCGCTGACCACCCGGGTGATCAATACCTTCCAGGCGGTGGCCAGCACCAAGGATCTGGTGCTGCGGCAGGTGGTGGATCCCCGCCTGAGTTTTTCGCTGATGGCCGATCCCCTGCGCCTGCAACAGGTGTTGGGCAATTTTGTCAGCAACGCCATCAAATTCACAACTGAGGGCTATGTGGAGGTGCGGGCCGAACTGGTGCGCCGGGACGAGGGCAATGAAACCATTCGCCTGGCCGTGCGTGACACCGGCATTGGCATGAGCGAGGAGGCACAGTCGCGGATGTTCCGGCCGTTTGAGCAGGCGACAACCACCACATCGCGCCTGTATGGCGGCACGGGGCTCGGGCTGGCGATTTGCAAGCGGCTGGTTGAATTAATGGGCGGGGAAATCCGGATCGAAAGCGCGCCTGGCGCGGGCACCACCATGAGTGTGACCCTGACCTTGCCGGTGGCGGAATTGCCGCCGGTGAATCAGGATGTCGGCGTGGCCGGGACGCCCTACAAACCACTGGCGGCGGCCAAGCCCTTGCCTACCTCCCATGAGGCCGTGGACAGGCTCCCGAACAACAACGGGAAAGCGAATGGTGCCGACCCAACCAGGCCATGGTCCGGCCGCGCCCCGGTGTTGGTGGCCGATGACAACCCCATCAATCGTATTTTGATCGAGCGCCAACTGGCCTCACTTGGGCTCAAAGCGCAGCTCGCCGAGGACGGTACCGAGGCGCTACGCATGTGGCAGGAGGGGCAATTTTCACTGATTATCACGGATGTGAATATGCCGGGGCTTGATGGTTATGCGTTGACCCGTGCGTTGCGTGAGATCGAGGCGCAGACCGGCCGGCCAAGGATGCCAGTGGCGGGGTGGACCGCCAGCGCGTTGCCCGATACCCTGGACAAGTGCCTTGCGGCGGGCATGGATGATGTGCTCACCAAGCCATCCAACATCGAAAAACTCACCAAGGTGGTGGCGAAACTTTTGCCGCTGGCTTGATTCAGCGCGCCATCCTCCGTCGCAGCGCGTGGCTTACCAGATCCACCAGTGCCACCAGCAAAATCATGGCGAGCAGGATGGTGGCGGTCTTGTTCATTTGAAACAAGCCCATGTGAAAAGTCAGCAGTTGCCCGAGGCCGCCCGCGCCCACCACGCCCAGCACGGCGGCGGCGCGGATATTGTTTTCCCAGCGATACAAGGTGTAGGACATGATCTGCGGCAAAATCTGTGGCAGGGTGGCATAGAGAAAAATCCGTGTGTTGCCCACACCCTGCGTG
>JANPNJ010000201.1:0-6191 GCA_031427395.1 Burkholderiales bacterium | reverse complement strand
AAATTTTCCGCGCGGGTGGCCAAGCTCACTCTTGGTCAACCACTGCTGCTGGAAAAACCAGCGCAGGGATTTTTGACGCTGGATCGTTTCAAGGATGGTTGTGACCTGTGGCTGATCGGCACCGGTACCGGGCTGGCCCCTCGTTGCACAACGTTGGCAACGTTGGGGTCATTGGCAACGTTGGCACAAGGCAACGTTGCAAAGGCAACGTTGGGGTCTTTTATTATCATATGATTTTAAAAGACCTGACCCCGTCGTTTGCCTTGTGCGTCGTTGTGACCCCGTCGTCATGATGTTGTCAGCGATGTTGAGAAAACGGCTGGGTTTCAGTGGATGGGCACGCGTTTTACCGCTCGCACGTCATCAGATACATTCAGGAACCGTGAAAAATAGCGGTTGAAATTCCTATACCCCGGTGACACGTCCCGCAAATGCCATGCGCGTATCCATGTTGCTCCTTCAGGACGCAATTGAGACCGATTCATTGTCCTCGTGTGGTTGATCGCGGTCAATAGCAGGGTGCGTGTAAGGTTGCCGTAAGTCTTGGAACTTATTGTGTGCGCTGCTTTCCCGCCGCCGCGCGCACCGGCGAGGCGGGTGGATATGTTGCAGGCGGCTTGAGGCGTAAATTCGGACTGGTTTGGACAGCGCTGTGGGCGGCGCGAATGAAGAACCTCGCGGCAAGCCGCGAGGTATCAACACCAAATTCAAACCCGCAGATTTGCCATCTGCATTAACGCCGCAAGCGGCGGGGAATTGGACCCAAAGAGATTCATGCAGCGAAAAAAATTGCGCAAAGTCGCAAAACGTATTGCCTATTTCAGGTAACTCAATAAAACCATTTGGAGGAACACATGAAATTTCACCTTAAGTTGCTGGTACTGGTTTCAACAGCAGCGCTCTCACTCACTGCCATTGCTGCCGATACCATCAAAATCGGGCTGTCCGGTC
This sequence comes from Burkholderiales bacterium, assembly GCA_031427395.1. Classification (GTDB taxonomy): domain Bacteria; phylum Pseudomonadota; class Gammaproteobacteria; order Burkholderiales; family Usitatibacteraceae; genus UKL13-2. The sequence continues at coordinate 5,240 of JANPNJ010000201.1, read as the reverse complement.
CGTTCACGGGAGGATCCAGTCCCATGGGTGTATCGATGCGGGACGGCGTCAAACTCGCTGTTTCGGAAATCAACGCGAAGGGCGGCGTGATGGGTCGGAAGCTCGAACTGATTGAGCGTGATGACGAAGCCAAAAACGAGCGTGGCGTACAAATTGCCCAAGAGCTCATTAACAAAGAAAAAGTCGTGGCGACCGTCGGATTCATCAATACGGGTGTGGCGCTCGCCTCGCAAAGGTTTTATCAGGAAGCGAAGATCCCGGTGATGAACAACGTCGCCACCGGCTCACTCGTCACCAAACAGTTTTTACCGCCAGAGTTTCCGGATAACTACATCTTCCGCACTTCAGCAAATGACATCATCCAGTCGGGGATGATTGTTGATGAAGTCCTGAAGCGTAAATATACCAAGATCGCCATCCTCGCCGACTCGACCAACTATGGCCAACTCGGACGCGAAGATCTCGAGCGCACGCTGGCTGCGAAGGGTATCAAACCGGTTACCGTTGAGAAATACAACATCAAGGATGTCGATATGACATCCCAGTTGCTGAAATCGAAACAGGCTGGCGCCGAAGTAGTGATCACGTATGGAATCGGACCGGAGCTGGCGCAGATCGCCAATGGCATGGAAAAACTCGGCTGGAAGGTTCCGATGTTGGGATCATGGACGTTGTCGATGGGCAACTTCATCGACAATGCCGGCCAGAATGGCGACGGTGCCCGCATGCCGCAGACCTTCATTCAGGATGGCAACACCCCCAAGCGCAAGGCCTTTATCGATGCCTATATAAAGGCCTACAAGCCAGCCAATGACCGCATCTCCTCACCGGTGTCCGCCGCGCAAGGCTACGACTCGATCTACATTCTGGCCGCAGCGATCAAACAAGCCGGTACAACTGATGGCCCCAAAGTGCGTGAAGCGCTGGAAAATCTGAAAGAGAAAGTTGACGGTGTCGTGGCAAGCTACGATAAACCGTTTACCCGCGATGACCACGAGGCGATCAAAGTCGGCATGCCGGTGATGGGGCAGGTCGAAGGCGGCAGAGTGATTCGCGCCAAGTAAATGAGAGCGACATCCGTCTAACCAGTCGTAACGATTGGCGGCAGCAATTTGCTGCCGCCTTTTCTTGTGCGGGTAGCAAAATGCGTCGGCTGGTTCGATCAGCAGATTCCGCCAAGCGAGCCAATCCATCCCGCGCTTGTCGCATTGACGCAGATGCATTCGATAACGGGCATTTATCGCCCCACTGGAGGTAAGCCGTGGAAATTCTGCTGCAACTGTTATTTAGTGGCATTGCCCTGGGCATGATTTACGCGGTCATTGCGTTCGGATATCAACTCACGTTTGCAACTTCTGGCACCCTCAATTTTGGTCAGGGCGAAGCGCTCATGCTTGGTGCGCTGGTGGGACTCAGCCTGGTGGGCACCATCCACGGTGGCCCCTATCTGAATTTCTGGTTGATGATTCCCCTGGTCATGATATTTGGTGCGTTTCAGGGGGTGCTGGTTGAGTGGATTGGCGTCCGCCCTTCGATCAAGGCCAAGTCCGAATTCGGCTGGATCATGTCAACGATCGCGCTCGCGATTATCTTCAAGAATGTAGCGGAAAACATCTGGGGCAAAGACGATCTCACTTTTCCGTCGCCAGTATCGGCGGCCCCGTTTCAGGTGTTTGGTGCGAACGTCCAGTTGATGCAGGTGCTGGTCGTCGCGGGTGCCATCGCCATGATGCTCGCGGTTGAATTGTTTAACCGCAAATCCATTTATGGCAAGGCGGTGGTTGCCACCGCAAATGATCCGGATGCAGCCGGGCTGATGGGCATCAACACTCACATGGTGATCACATTTTCATACGCACTTTCATCGGCCACCGCCGCCTTTGCCGGCGTGCTGGTCGCGCCGCTTACGCTCACCGGTGCGACCATGGGAACCGCCCTTGGTCTAAAGGCCTTCGCCGTGGCGATCATTGGCGGCTTGACATCTGGCATGGGAGCGGTCGTTGGCGGCCTGATTCTGGGCATCTCCGAGACACTCACTGGTTTTTACATCTCTACCGGCTATAAAGAGGTGCCGGGCCTGGTACTGCTTCTGCTGGTGCTGGCGATAAAGCCGGCTGGCTTGTTTGGCAAAGCGGCGATCAAGAAGGTATAGCCGGGATGAACAAGCAGAGATTCTCGCTTTATGCCGCAGGCATTGCCGCGCTGGTACTGTTTCCGGTTATCGTGCCTAACCCGTATTACATTCACCTGGCCGAAACCATATTGATCTACGCGATCCTGCTGTTCGGGCTCGACATCGTGGTCGGCTACACCGGTGAAGTGTCGCTGGGTCACGCGGGCTTGTTTGGCATTGGCTCGTATACGGCTGGCGTTTTCTTTTTCAAACTGGGCGTGCCCTATGTGTTGGTGGTGGTGGGCGCGAGCATAGTGGTCACTGCTGTGTTTGGTGCCATTCTTGCACTTCCTGCACTGCGCGTTACGGGGCCGTATCTGGCAATGGTGACATTGGCGTTCGGTACCATCATCCAGATTCTGATCAACGAAATGACGTTTCTGACGGAGGGGCCGCTCGGTATCAAGGTGCCCAAGCCGTCATTGTTCGGCCACAAACTCACCGAGTTTGAATATTACTATTTTGTTGCGGCCTTCATGCTGCTGGCACTTATCGCCGTAAACCGGATACTGCGTTCGCACCTCGGACGTGCCTTCCAGGCGCTGCGCGACAGCCCCGTAGCGTGCGATTGCATGGGTGTTTCGGTATATCGGTACAAGGTTTACGCATTTGTCATCAGCGCCGCACTGGCTGGTCTGGCTGGAAGTCTCTACACGTATTCAGAGGAGTACATTTCACCAAACACGTATAACTTTGAGCTGACAATCCTGTTCCTGCTTGCCGTCATCATGGGCGGGCGCAAAACGAGAAGCGGGCCACTGCTCGGTGCACTGATTGTGGTGACGCTGCCCAGCCTGTTGTCCGACATCAACTTATTCCGGTGGATTGCAACGGGCGCAGCGACTCTTGGCCTGGTCATTGCTGCAATTTTGCTGTTCAAACGGCAAAAGACCTGGCGCGATGTGATTGTCCCGGTTGCATCTGTCATCGGTATGGCCGTGTTCTCATACAACCTGGAAAATATCGTCGATTGGCGGCTGACCATATTTGGCTTCATGACATTGTTTGTTGTTTATTACCTTCAGGATGGCATCATCGGCTACTTGCGAGGCATCGCCGATAAGTTATGGCCGCGCAAGCTCGCCACCGAGTCGCTGGGCGCTGCGGACTCGGATGGCTCCAAAGCGTGGTTGCCAGCAACGCAGTCGGCAGAGCGGCAAGGAAACCTCCTTGAGGCCAGCAACATTCTCATGCAGTTCGGCGGTCTGAAAGCGTTGAATGCGGTAGACCTGCATGTCGCCAGGGGAACCATCCACGGATTGATAGGCCCCAATGGCTCCGGCAAGAGCACGATGATGAACGTGCTCACGGGTATCTACCGACCGACCGCGGGAAGTGTCGCGTTCAACGGTCGCTCTATCGTCGGAAAAACACCCTCAGAGATTGCCCTGGCTGGCGTGGCACGTACTTTCCAGAACGTCCAGTTGTTCGGCGAAATGACCGCGACAGAGAATGTGCTCGTCGGACTGCATCATACTTTTCGCAGCAATCTGTTCGATATCGTCTTCAACACGCGGCGCTATCGCGACGAGGAAAAAACCGCGCAACGACGCGCGGTCGACATTCTGCAATTTGTCGGGCTCGCCGACATGGCGCACGAGGAGGCTCGCAACCTGCCATATGGCAAACAGCGCCTGCTGGAAATCGGGCGTGCCCTGGGGTTGGATCCCAGTCTGTTGCTGCTTGACGAGCCAGCAGCGGGCTTGACCGCGCCGGACATCAAGGAATTGATCCAGATTATTAAAAAAATACGCGATCATGGCATTACGCTCATCCTGATTGAACATCACATGGACGTAGTGATGACGATTTCAGACGTGGTTACTGTCCTCGATTTTGGTCAGAAGATTGCCGAAGAAAAACCGGCACTGGTGCAGACCGATCCCAAGGTGATCGAGGCGTATCTGGGAAGCAGTGTGGCCGATGTGGCTCATGACGCAGCCAATCCCGCACCGGCATAAGTGAATCGAGGCATAGCAAGCATGTTATCCATTTCCAATCTCCACGCGGCGTATGGCAAGGTTGAGGTGTTGCACGGGATCTCGCTTGAGGTTCCCAAAGGCAAAGTGGTGACCTTGATTGGCTCCAATGGTGCCGGCAAGACCACCACCATGCGCGCGATTTCGGGCATGATCAAACCGGTTTCTGGCAAGGTCACGCTGGGCGGCAAAGACATCACCGGACTGGACTCGCACCGTATCAGCCGCGCGGGCCTTGCGCACTCGCCCGAGGGTCGCCGTGTGTTTTCGACCATGAGCGTGAACGACAATTTGTTACTTGGCGCCTTTCCGCGCCTCACTGGCGCACGACCCAAAGGCGACGTCAATGCCGATCTTGAGAAAGCGATGGAACTGTTTCCGCGCCTTAAAGAGCGGCGCACCCAACTCGCGGGTACCTTGTCGGGTGGCGAGCAACAGATGCTCGCGATGGCGCGTGCAGTCATGTTGAATCCGGACGTCATCCTGCTTGATGAGCCCTCAATGGGCCTCGCACCGATACTCGTTGAGGAAGTATTTCGCATCATCCTTGATTTGAAAGAACGCGGCGTCACGATGTTGCTGGTGGAGCAATTCGCCGCTGCGGCGCTGAAAGTGGCGGACTACGGATACGTCCTGGAAAACGGTCGCATTGCGGTAAGCGGTCCAGCCGAGAAGTTGCGCGACGACCCCGCCGTTAAAGCTGCCTATCTCGGCGGCTAATGTTGCGCGGCGAGGTTCAAAGAGAACGGTAGTGACAAAACCAGGATTGCTCCTCACGCGTGCCGTGTTCCCCGAGGTGCTCTCCTATCTGTCCGGCTTTGCTGACGTTGATCAGGGCGCGATTCAAACTGATGGATGCTGTTAGGCCAGCCGATTCCTGAACCAGCCCCCCCCCAATATAAAAACTCCATTATTGGCGCACATTTTGGAGCATTTTTGCTCCAAGTGGCGCTCTGGATATGGTCTGTTCATATTTTTTCATGCTCCAACCCACCCAATCCACCCAATATTTTTCCACCGTGCGCATTTTGCCCAATGCCATCGCCCCGCCATATGCCGTCCCGCGCCTCGGCTAAAATAGCCGCATG
>JANPNJ010000200.1:0-2517 GCA_031427395.1 Burkholderiales bacterium | reverse complement strand
GCCGGCACCCTGGGTAACCATGCTTTTGTAACGCTCGATCATGGCGGGAACCTGCTCGCTCTGATCGGGGTGAACGATAAATACAATTTCATAATGGCGCATAAAATCTCCTTGTGGGTCTGGCACTTGCCGCCGGAGCGGACTCTGTGCCGGTTAAGCCTGCCGCGATGCGCACCGCAGTCAGGCAAGGGTTTGGGTTTTGTCTTTGTCGTGTTTTCATGCGAAAACCCGACGAAGCCTTGCATTATGACCGGAAAATCGAGATAAATCAAGTACTTCGTGGGGGTTTTGGTGGGTTTTGGCGTTTGCTTGGGGGCAAAACCTGTGGCAACGATTTTGAAACCGCCGATCAACGCCGATGGCCGCTGACGATATCCCCTCGACAATGGGGCAATGATTTTGTCAAAAAAAAAGCCCGCCGTGATGGCGGGCTTTTTGGCCACCTGAATACCGATCCGTTTATTTTTTCACTTCACCCGCCGCCGCTTGTTTCGCCACTTTGGCAAAGTCACCCGCCTTGATGATCGTGATCTTGGCCGGGTTGATGTGTTTGCGGAAAGCCGCGCTCACTTCATCGACTTTCAGCGCCTCGATTTTCGCTTCCAGTGCCGCGCTCCATGCGTAGGTGCGATCCAGATACAGATTGTTGGCCAGCCCGCCTGCCAGGCTGCCATCCTGCGCACGCCCCTGCAGACGCTGCTGGATGATGCCGGACTTGGCCGCGACCAATTCCGCCACCGTGAAGCCGTCCTTCAACGCCTTGGCGACTTCATCCTTGAATGCCGCTTCCACTTTTTCGGTGTTTTGCGGCGCGGATATGGCAAAGCCCGTCCATGACGCGCCACGGTCGGTGGAAACCACGCTCAGGTTGGAGCCGGCACCATAACTCAAACCATCCTTGACACGAATGCGGTCAGTCAGGCGTGAGGCAAAGCCCGATTGTCCCATGATGTAGTTGGCCACCATGAGCGCCGGATAGTCGGCGTCATCGTCACGCATGTTGACATTGGTGCGGGCAATGAAAATCGAATTTTCCTTGTCAGGGGTTTCGATGGATTTGTTTTGCGGCGCGATATCCTTGTACGGGCTGCCAAAGCGCACATACGGCACGCCACCCTTCCAGCCGCCGAATGCCTCGCGGATGGCCTGCAACACGGCGGCTTCGTCAAAATCCCCGACCACCGCGATCTCGCCTTTTTCGGCCGCGTAAAATTGCTTGTGGTAATCCTTCAACTGTTGCAGCGTGACCGCCTTGGTGTCTTCTTCGAGTTCCTCGAGTGAGCGCGCATAACGCAAGTCACCCTTTGGAAACTGATTGAAATGTTTGCCCATGGCCAGCGATGCCAGCGCCTGCGGGTCGCTCTTTTGTGATTCGATGCCAGTCAACGAGAGTTTCCGCAATTGTTCCAATTCGGCTTCCGGGAAAGCGGGCTCACGCATCACATGCCCCATCAATTTGATGGCCGCCACCAAATTGGTTTTGGTGGTTTGTCCGCTGGCGCTTAGTCCGGAAACACCACCGGCAAATTTCAGCTTTTCAAATTCATCGGCCAATTGGGTGCGGCTGAATTTGCTGCTGCCGCGCATCAACATGCCGCCGGTCAACGGCCCCAGCGCCACTTTTCCGAACAGGGATTTTTCATCGCCGGAGCGGAAACGCACGCTGATGTTGACCTGTTCGCCGCGATTTTTCTTGCTCAACAAGGCAACCTTGATGCCACCGACGTTGACGATTTTGGCGCGCTTGTCGATGTTGGCGTTGGACGGGTCAAACGCCTCCGCCTCGGACACGGTTTGTTTGCCTTTGAAATCCTTCATCACAACGGCCACATCAGGCACAGCGGGCATCTCGGCGCGTTGTGGTTTGTCCTCCGGCAGGAAATAGCCGGTGACGCGGTTGTCACGCCGATAGTATTTTTCCGTGACCGCCTTCACTTGCTCAATGGTCACCTTCTCGGCCTGGTCACGATCCTGGAAGAACAAGCGCCAATCGCCCAGGGCAATCGACTCCGACAGGGCGATACCAATATTTTCGTGGTTGTTCAGACTGCGTTCGGCGCCATTGGCGATGTTTTTGCGCACCCGGTCCATTTCCTCCGCGTTCGGCGGAGTTTGCGAAAACGCCTCGACAATTTTCACCATCTCGGCATGCACCGAATCCACCGCCTCACCCTTTTTCACCACTGCGCCGATGAAGTGCAGGCTGCCGTCCAGGCCTTGCAAAGGGAAACCAAACACCTGTGCCGCCTTGCCGGTTTCCACCAGCGCCTTGTGCAGGCGGCCGGTGGGCGAATCGGTCAAGGTGAAATTGATGAACGACAGCGCATCGGAATCAGCGTGCAGGCTCGAAGGCACTTTGTAGCCCAACGCGATAATTTGCACATCGCCCTTGCGGCGCACATTGAAAACCCGCTCGCCATCCTGTGTTGGCTCAATGGTCCACAGCTTGGGCAGCGCGCGGGTGGGTTTTGGAATCACCGCAAAATATTTTCCAACCCATGTCAAAACCTTGGCTTC
>JANPNJ010000199.1:0-1635 GCA_031427395.1 Burkholderiales bacterium | reverse complement strand
CGCACCACCACACGCAATGTGTATGACCGGAAATTGGCAGCCGAACGCGAGACTTCCGACTCATCCGGTGGTGGTCTTGGCCTGAGACTGATCGCCGCTGCCGTGGTCATTGCCATTGCCGGCGGTGGCTATGTCTGGATGCAACAGCGCGATGCCGCCCGACAACTGGCTGAGCAGGAGCGCATCGCCGTCGAACAAAAAGCCGCAGCGGCAAATGTTGCGCGCATCAAATTCGAAGAACAGCAGCAACGTGATGCGACAGAACGCCTTGCTGCCGAGGAGGCGCGTTTGGCGGAAGCGCGTGAATTGCGCGAGCGCGAAATGAAGGCTGAAAAATTTGTGGGCATGCCGCCCATGGTGTCCACCAAAACCCCGCAACAACTGCACCTCGAAAGTGTGCAGCGCCAAGCTGGTGAAATGGCGGCGAAATACGAAGTGGAAGGCCGCCAACTCCAGGCACAACAAATTGCCGATCGGCAAAGACGTTATGTTGACCAAATCGCGCGCGAGAACAATTCCACCACCGATTCGCGTGCCGCCGCCGAGCGCGAAAATGCCCGGCGTCGGATGGAAGATCGGCGTCTTGAGGAACTCGCCGCTGCCGCCGAACGCTTGCGGGCGCTTGAACTGGAAGCACAGCGCCGTCGCTAGCGGCAGTCTTGCCTGGAAAGCGAGCGGCGTCCTTCGCGTCGGCAGGCAATGCGTCAAAGAAGTGGCGCTATTGAACCAACGGGGAATCCGCACTGTCGAGTGTTACCCCTTGTATGTCAGCCGCGCCCGCCAACACCAGCAAATACTGCCGCAACGCGGTCACATAGGCGGTTTGCCGCAGCGTCATCGCAACCGCCCCCCGCACCTCCTCATAGGTTTGAAGATTGCCGGGCTCGCGCGCCAGCACTTCCACCACATGCAACCCAAAGCGGCTGTGCACCAGACGCGGCAATACACCAACCTCGGTGTGGCCGAACAACTCTTTGGCAAATTCCGGCGCGCAGTCCTGTGGCAACAACCAGCCCAGGTCTCCACCCTTCGCGCCACTCGGACAATTTGAAAATTGTTTTGCCGCACCGGCAAATTTATCGGTGGCATTTTTTCCGTCGTGGCAACGCACATCGAGCAACACCGCTTCGGCACGTTGGCGCAGCGCCGTGACATCGACACCGCGCACCACCGCAAACAAAATATGCCGCAGACAAACACGTTCGTTGACCTGGTACCGCGCCATATTGGCTTGGTAATGACGCCGCCCAGCCGAATCATCCGGCACGGGCACCACCAGCTCCCGCTCAAGCAGCGCCTCAATTGCCGTTGATGCCGCCTCACTCAATACACCGTCCGCAAAAGGCTGATCATCATCCGGCAGCAACCCCTGTGCCACCGCTTCCTGCCGCAACAATTCCGAATAGGCACGCTGGCGGATTTCCTCCTCATCAGGCAACCGATCCGCGCCGTGCAAAGCCACACCGTTGATATTGGCGATGAGTTCGGTGTTGATTCCCATGTCAATCACCCGCGCCAGACTTGCCCGGCTGATTTTGCCCGGCGGGCACGTTCAGCCGCCGCGCCCGCACGATCTGCCATGGACGGAACAAATACGCCACGGTGGCAAAGCCGCTCCACACATGCACCAGCCGG
>JANPNJ010000198.1:0-1890 GCA_031427395.1 Burkholderiales bacterium | reverse complement strand
TTCGGGCACATTGTCATGGCGTGGATATGGCTCGAACAGTCACTCGCCGCCTCACACCATTACACTGAAGCCGAAAGTGACTTTTATCACGGCAAGTGGCAGGCCTGCCGTTATTTTTATGTTTTTGAATTGCCCAAAGTGACACCGATGCTCGACTTGCTCGCGTCGCTCGACACCACCACACTCGACATGCAACCCGATTGGTTTTAGCCATGAACCACAAACCCGCCGCCAACGCCACCAGCCGTTTTTCCGAGCGCGTGAATGACTATGTGAAATTCCGCCCGCACTATCCGGTCGAGATTATCGATTTGCTCGCCGCCAATTGCGGCCTGACACCTTCGAATGTGATCGCCGATGTCGGCTCGGGCACCGGCTTGCTCACCAGGCTGTTTTTGGAAAACGGCAACCCGGTCATCGGCATTGAGCCCAACCGCGAGATGCGCGAGGCCGGTGAACACTTCCTCGCCGACCATGCGCGATTCACCAGCATCGACGGCAGCGCCGAAGCGACGCGCTTGCCGACGCGATCCGTGGATTTTGTGTTGGCCGGGCAGGCGTTCCACTGGTTTGACCGCACCAAAACCCGCGTGGAATTCAAGCGCATATTGCAGGGTGACGGCTGGGTGGCGCTGATCTGGAATGACCGCCGGGTGGACGCCACCGCCTTCCTGCGTGATTACGAAAAACTGTTGCAGGACTTCGCCACCGACTACAACGAGATCAACCACAAAAATGTGCAGGATCGCACGGTGTTCGCGCCGTTTTTCGGCGGCGAATTTTTCGAGGCCGCGTTTGACAATTTTCAGCGCTTTGATTTTGCCGGGCTGATGGGGCGGCTGCATTCATCGTCCTATGCGCCAACGCCGGATCAACCGAACTACGCCCCCATGGCTGCGCGTGCGAAAGAGATTTTTGACGCGCACCAAGTGGACGGCGAGGTGGTGTTTGAATATGACACGCGGGTGTATTTCGGCGGCTTGTTATAACCGCGCAACATCAATACTTCCCCGTCAACCCCATCGCCACAAACGGCGGCACGCGCCCGGTCAATTTTTCCAGCAGGATGAGCTCATCGTCGGTGTGGTTCATGAAGGGGCCTTTTTCGGCTTTCATGATGCCGCTGCGGTCATCCAGCCACAGGGGTGATTCGTGGTGTGTGGTCTTGACGATTTTGGGTTCGGTCATGCCTGCACCGTCAATGGCGGCCTCGCCGTAGCACAGGCAAAAATAAGTGCGCCCTTCGTGGATTTCCATGTAAAAGCCGGTGCCGCGAATGCCGATGGTGGCGTTCGGCGAGCGGAACTGCACACGTTTGTCCGGCGCGCGTTTTTCCAGCACCGACAGCACTTTGCCGGTGAGGATCAGCACTTGCGCGAGCACGCCCGGATTGGATTTGGATTCTTCCAGCACCACCGTCGAATGGTCGCGCAGCATGTAGGCGTCCTTGCCCACCACCACCACCGCGAAACTGTTTGCCCCCGTCGTCACCCTGTCGCCGGGCTTGACCGGCGTGCCGACGCGGGCGAGTTTGCCGTTGACATGCACCGTGCCTTCGGCGGTGTTGATGCCGGCCACGGTCGGCACATCCCCCTTGGCGAGCGCTTCCTGAATCAGCCCGGAAAGCCCGGCCGGACCAAACAGACCGAGAGCGGCAGCGGAGAGCAACCATTTACGGCGCAAATTGTTTTTCATGTTTTTTCCAGAATGTTTTGGCTGTTACGGGTGGTGGTGGAAATTGGATGTGGTGTTCATCGGCGGTTAAAAAACCCCTCACCGCCGCGCAAACACCAAATCCCAAACCCCATGCCCCAGTTTCAACCCGCGCCGTTCAAAATTGGATTCGGTGCGATACGACGGGCGCGGCGCGAAGTCTGTGGCGGTATTGAC